>JALUEN010000244.1:1329-7673 GCA_027052755.1 bacterium
CCCTGAAGCACAGAAAGCGCAACCAACGGGACATCCCAGTTGTGTTGACAAGCAGACCGTATATCGTCTCTCCCCGTTCTTCACGTGTCTCATCAGGACGGTTTCTACCACGTCGCCCTCAGGGAGTTTCAAGAGGAACTTACTGCTACCGTCATTAGAGTTATAAATATCAAGGATGCTCATCCTGGGGTAAACCAGAGTCCTGAGTTTTTTCCTAAGCTCAGGTGATATATTTGAGTACTTAGCGGTATCCAGCTGTCGTTTCTTGTACACCCAGTCAAAGACCTGGTTAGCCCTAAAAGGCTCTATACCCTCCTCTCTCATCAGCTCTCTCAGTTCGCTCAGGGTGTACTCAAAGACCGGCTTATCCTTGAGCTTAAGCTCCACTGTAGATCCCCCTTAGTATATTTTCTACTAGATATCTGATCTAACCTTGAGTTTAAAGATATGAGATAATTTCAGGAGAGTACCTGAGAGCTTCCCCTCAGTTAAAGCGGTTAGGAGCTCCTGCTCTGAGAGGTTTCCCTCAGATGGACTCAGAATATCAGAAGGCGGTGCCATAAACCCAGCGTTAAGCTTGAGAGCTAACCACGATGAGGTCTCGTAGAACATATCCTTAAGGTCCGGAGATGTATAGGGGAAGGTGTTCTTTCCCCACTTAAAGTACTCGTTCAGCCCCCTGTAATCAGCGATCACCCAGGTATCCACCTGAAGTGGCTCCAGGTCTTCCCTTTCCAGGTTGATCAGATCTGAAGGTGCGTTAACATATAAGAAGAGTCTTTTCAACTTCTTATCAGAGATTAGTTCATCAATTAGATCTCTTAGGTTAAGGAAGTCCTCTACGGTGAGAGCTAGACACAGGTTTCCGCCAGAGAGGGAATCAGCTGTAGCTACTAGCTGTGAGATCTCCTCCTCCCCTACCTCTTCTTGTAGTACCACTTTGTCTAAGAGCTCTCTGTTAATCATAAGACATGGCAGATAGCCCATCCCCTTCACTAGAGGATACTTATCCTGAATGGCCTTCCCCAGATCCTCAATTTTCTGGAACTCGCTCTCCTCAGTAAGCTGATAGACATCACCTGAGATCAGCTCAATACCTGGAGCTATTATAACGCTTAGTCTCAGCTCTAACTCCTTAAAGGGAGCCAATTTCTCCGAGGATATCCCTCCTAAGGATGATAACAGAGCGAACTGAGAGGGATCTCCATCTGAAGCTCGCTCCCTTAAGCTCTTTGAAGCTGATCTAATATCATCTGGAGAGATGAGGAGAGAGGTCTTAGAAACAAGGGGTCTGCTGAAGTCCTTGAGATAGTATCCTAACTTTAATGAGAACCTCAATCCCTTAATATCAGTAACATCTTCCTGAAGTATTGCTCTCTTAAGCACATCGCTTTTTAGCTTCACCCTGAGGGCATCAAGCCTGTCTATAGCTTCCCTCTTAGAGGGTTTCCATGTCTCCTCTGGTTTCTCCTCAGATGTCTCCTCTCTATACTCTGCTCTGTAAAGCTCCTCCTTCTCCTTGCTGTAAAACACCTTTATCTTAACTCCACCTTCCATCTGGACCTTCTCATCCTCAGTGTAGATTATCACCCTCTGAGCTCGAAACTCGTCCTCTCCCCTGGTTCCCTTCACCCCACCTTCAAGTATGATCTCTCCCTTCTCAGAGCTCCACCACATCACAGGCGCTGAGACGATGTACTCCTTATAATATATGGTAACTCCCTTATCGGTATACCCCTCCTCGTTCTCAGTATCATACCTCAGCCAGGGTGTGTAAAGTCGCAGAGGCGCTCTCAAACTCCTACCCTCTATCTCCCGCTTAAAGATAGCTTGAACATCTCCCTTGAATATGGCTAGCTTCTCACCGTATCTGAGCTCCACCTCTTGAGAGGTTATGAAGGCGTTAGGTCTAACTACCCTAACGTTACCCTTTCCCCAAGCGATCTCCCTCTTGAGATCAATCTTCATCTCATCACAGAACAGCACACCATCCTTATAGTAGACCTTAACATTTCCCTTAAGGTACCATGTCTCTGTTTTCCTATCGTATATGGACTTATCAGCTTCCTGATATATTATCCCCTCTTCTCCAGAGCTCTCCTTGGCTAAGGTATAGCTAGAGGATGGGAAAGCTAGCATTATCAGTATGAGTAGGATAAGCCAATAGAGAACTCTCCTCACGAAATATCACCTTACTATCACTTAACTCTCGCTTAAGGGAGTTTCTTCAAACTCCCTCATCTTTCCTACCATTACCCCTAGGAAGACGAACAACCCAATGATGATCATCTTAGAGATAAGGGCAGGTAAGGAGAAGAAGTCTAAGATCTTGCTAGCTTTAAAAGCCTCAACTAGACCTGCTCCCTGGCTTAGGAGCGAGAAGGCCTGGGATATATCGCTCCAGACAAACCAAATGAGGATAACTATTAGTATAACCGGAGTAATATACCTGATTATCCCGGCAAACCAAATAGGAAGGGTTATATAACCACCTTCATTTATCTCCTTGTAGATCCTCTCCAACTTACCTAATCCCCAACCGAAGGTGAGTACCAGGATCAATCCGAAGAATACTATCCCAACGGTTCCAGCCCAGAAGTCCAGGTGATCTACTATATCCCTGAAGAATATAGCGAAGTGCGACAGGAGGAACCATATAACACCTATAACCGCTACAGCCTTCCCCCTGCTCCACTTGAACTCATCCTGGAGGAAAGTGATTATAGGTGTAGTTAGGGCTATAGATGAGGTTATCCCAGCGAAGAAGAGCAAGAAGAACCACAGAAAGCCAAAAATCCTCCCAAGTGGCATATTAGAGAAGATAGCAGGCATAGAGACGAAACCTAGCTTAAAAGCCTCAGAGGCTATCTCCATTGTGCCAGCTATTCCGAAGAACACCACCGCAGCAGGTATAGCTATAGATCCTCCTAGGACTACCTCCCCGAACTCGTTAAGGGAGGCGGTAGCGATACTGGACAGCGCTATATCGTCTTTAGGTTTCAGGTAGCTAGCGTAGGTTAGGATGCTACCCATCCCTACGCTTAGGGTAAAGAACACCTGTCCAGCAGCTGCTATCCACACCTTAGGATTAGTCAGCCCTTGGATCTTAGGCTCCCAGAGGAACTTAAGCCCATCTATCGCTGTTAAGTTAGGATCAACAGGGTTCTTCAGGGTTAGGACTCTGATCACCAGGATGATAGCCATAATGAACAGAAGAGGCATAGCGAACTTAGCGAACTTCTCTATCCCCTCAGTGATACCTTTGTATAATATATACAGGTTTATCACCATAACTATCAGAAAACCGATATAGGCAGCAGCTGAGGGGTGTAGTATGAAACCAGGAGAGGTTCTACCTAGGAAGGCGTTTATGAATCCCTCAAAAGGCTTAAGGTAAGCTCCTGGATCAGATGTACCTGAGGCCATCGCACCTATTTCCTGGAACTTGCCCATCAAACTGTAAAATGAGAGAGAAAAGCACCAGCTCTCTATATAGGTGTAGTATATAACAACAATGAAAGGCAAGAGGATGCCTAGAATACCTAGATACTTCATAATAGGGTGTCTAACTATAGCGTACAGAACAGCTGGAGCAGTACCCCTGTGGTACCTACCTCCAAGTCTCCCTAACGCCCACTCTGTAAGCATCAACGGTATGCCGAGGAGAAAAAGGGATATGAAATAGGGTATCATGAAGGCTCCTCCACCGTTCTGAGCGGCTATATACGGGAACCTGAGGAAGTTTCCTAGTCCGACAGCGTTTCCCGCCATAGCTAGGATCAAGCCTATCTTAGAACCCCAAGTCTCCCTTGGCTTACCGCTTCCCTTGGACATCCCTCTTCCCTCCCAGATCTAGCGTTAAATATGATTATAGGAATCTTATTAAGCTTATCGTTTTCAGATCCTCTCTGAGATCTACTTTAGAGATAACCCTGAAAACTCAAAAAGAGAAAATTATTTATCAGGGGTTAGCTTAGAGAGGAGGGCTACAAGCTCATCCTCTGCCTTATCCCAGGTGGTCTTCTTATAGGGTTTCCCCTTATAGTATATCAGGACCTGATCCTTACCGCCAACCATCAGGGCAACCTCAGAGTCTCCAGCCTCCCCTGGACCGTTCACCACACACCCCATTAAAGCCACCTTGACGTTCAGATTGACACCTGTCAAACGGTTCGCTATCCTCTCAGCCAGCTGGAAGAACTCCTCATGCTTAACCTGAAGCCTCCCACAGGTGGGGCAGGAGACTATTGTTGGAGAATTTCCTACCCCTAATAACCTGAGAATCTCGTTAGCTGTCCTCACCTCTAAGGCAGGCTCCGAGGTAAGGGATATCCTAATCGTATCACCTATTCCCATTGGAATAAGCTCCTGAAGTGCTATCATGCTCCTGAGAGCGCCCTCTACCGGAGGACCTGCCTCGGTAACACCTATGTGAAGGGGATAATCAGTTAGCTGAGCGAACCTCCTGTTAGCCTCAACGGTTACCTCAGGATCTGAGCTCTTTAAAGAGACCTTTATATTCGTAACCCCTAGGTCCTCCATTAGGGATGTATATCTAAGCGCTGCTTGAACCATAGCCTCAGGGGTTCTACCGTACCTCTCAATTAGATCTCTAGGCAAAGACCCGCTGTTCACTCCTATCCTAAGAGCTATACCAGATTGCTTTAGCTCCTCAGCTATCCTCCTTAGCCAATCCTTATCCGATATATTCCCTGGGTTAAGCCTCAAACCAGCAGCTCCGCGTTTTATAACACCTAACGCTATCCTAGGGTCAAAGTGAACGTCAGCTATGATAGGAATCGGCGAAGCCTTGACCACCTGTTGGAAAGCGTCAAGTAGCTGGACTTTAGGTACCGCTACCCTCATGATCTTAGCCCCAGCATCCCTGGATGCTATTATCTGATCAACCGTAGCTTTAACATCCTCTAGCGGTACCTTCGTCATGCTCTGCACAACTATAGGGTGATCACCACCTATGGGGACATCTCCCACCCAGACAGTTCTAGTTCTCCTCCTCGCTAACCTCACCTGTGAGCTCACCCGAACCATCTCCTCCCACTACCTCTATATAGAGGTTCTCAGGTCTAGGGTTATACCTCCTTTTAGTGAAGCCCAGCTCGCTAGCTAGAGACTCTATGATCTTAGGGCTTGGAGAGCGTCTCCTAGTAAGGATTTGAGCATACCTCCTAAGAAGAGGTAGCGCTTCCCTCAAAGCCCTTCTCCCCTTCCTAGAGAGAGCTATTAACCTACTCTTTAACGAGCTTAAGAGCTCCTGCCTAACCTCTTCAAAATCATCTCTAGAGAGGGTTAACAGCGCTTCCAAGATAAGGGATGCGTCCCCCTCAGAGGGAAGCTCTCTCTCTCCTGAGGTATCTATATTAAAGTCCACAAACTCCCTCAAGGTCTCTGAACTCATCATATCGTAATCAGCCCATGGCTTCCTCTCAAGTAGCTCTAAGACCTTTCTCCTCTTTATATCCCTGATCTTCACCTCACAGGAGGGGCAGGGAGTAGTAGAGGATGGTCTTCCGCAGAACTTACACCTATTTCCCTCTCTAAGGGTAGCTTTAGCAACAAATCTGACGAGAGCTTTAACTGATGGGTCAGATAGGGTCTCATCATCCAGTCCCTCAGAGCTAGCCAGTTCCCTGCTAAGCTCCTCAGTAACCTCATCTAGATCCTCATCCTCTAGAGGTGTATCACCTTCGTTTAGCTCAGTTGGGAGAGGAAGGTAATTAACTGAGATCATCTCAACGTTAAATCCCTTCAGTTTAAGCCACCTTATCACCTGGTTCAGGGATGTGGAGAGCTGGATATAGGGCTGAAAGCCCTCGGCTCTAACCTTCAGGACACCGTTTGATAGCTTATAGGGATAGGTTCCCTTAGGAGCTATCTGATCCCACACTAGGGCTATTTTTAGAAGCTCTCCCAGATCTCCTCTCTGTTTAGATAGAACACCTTGAATAACACCTATTAGGGGATGAGGTTCACCCATAGCCTTCTTCACCCTGCTGGCAATCTCACTTAACGTATATACCTATGTTAGCGGTTATCTTAGGTATAAAGGTATATATATCGTAAGCGAAGGAGTACAGCTGCTGTCCTATCCACGTTCCTGTGAGAGCTGCCATTAGAAATGTAACAATTATCTTAGGGACGAACGTTAGAGTTTGCTCTTGAACTTGAGTAGTAGCTTGCAGTAAGCTTATGAGCAGACCAACTAGGAGCGCTGATCCCAGCATAGGAGCGGATAACAACACCATCAGGTACATAGCCCTGGTGGTGAAGTTAAGTATATCAAAAGCGTTCATAGCCCTCCCCCCAGATAAGGAATCCAAAAAGTC
>JALUEN010000245.1 GCA_027052755.1 bacterium
GTAGGGGATGGTGTTATCTTCTTAGGAGTTAGGGATTTTGCTCCAAGTGATAACTTTATTATAGCTAAGGTTGACTTAGACGGTAATGTGGTATGGGCTAAGTCAATGGATAGGCGTGTCTACATAGACGGAGCAGAGGTTAAGGATGGGAAGCTTTACGTCCACACGATACTTGGTTCATCACCAAGGGCTAACTCTAGGCAGCTGAAGTATGAGGCTTTAGAATCCTCTATCCTAGTCTTTGATACCTCTAATGGAAGCCCAGTTGCTCTCAAGAAACTTCCCTTCTCCTCTAACGTTACTTTAACCCATATTGGTGAAGGGCTGAGCATTGCAGGGGATTATTTACTTTTAGGATATGGGACTAATATATCGCTTTATAAGGGACTACTCGTTGTATATCCCCTTTCTTTAGACGATAGCGGATTATGTGCTACAATGATTGACTATCCCACATCCCCTAGCCCCGTCAAGGACTTCTCCTTTGACACGATAATGGATATCACTGGTTCAATCATTACACCTAGTATCTCTATAGCGGATCAGACAATCAGCACTGATTCGGTTGAGGTTTCTCTGGATGACTGGTGTTCAATTGGGGATTAGCGCTAGTTAGTTAAGTTTGGCGCTTAGGGGGAGCTTAAGCTCCCCCTTTTTTCTTTCTCCTTGGGAAGGCTTTAAGGGAATATATGGAATATCTAATATGGAGAATGCGAAATTGAGGGGGTTGAGATGGGCAGGGCAAAACGTGAATACTCTAAAAGCCCGGAGAGGGGAGTAGCTACCTTAATGACAGTTTTAGGAATTAGCTTACTTGTCCTAATTGCTAGTTTATCAACACTTCTTCTATTAAACACCCAGCTCAGGTTTAGGGATTATCAGTACCTGTTTACTCAAGGTATCTATACCTCTGAGTCTGCCATAGTTGAGATAGAGAACTCTAAGATAGATTCAGCTTTCGTTGACCTGTACGCCCTGGATTTTTACTCAGGTAATTTAGTTAGAGACTCAGATCACTACGTGGGAAAGTTTAACTGGGATTCAGGCAATTCATCACTGGTCTCTATAACTTACAACCGGGATAAGCAGTTTGAACTGTACCTGAGGTTCAGCTGGGACGGTACCGATTTCAGGGAGTGGAATCCACAGAAGCTTACGAGGGTGTACACCTGGTGAACTCTACTAGCTTAAAATACTAGCTTCAAAAGAGGTGATAGAGGTGTCTGATATGGATTGGGATCTAGGGACCCTAAATGAGGATATGGAGACTGAGGAACTAGCTAGGTTTATACCAAGAGGTAGGAGGAAGCTCCCAAAAGGCTTTAAGGAGCGATATTACCTAACTTATCGTGAGGCTAGAGAGATAGTCAAGGCTTGGAGTCATAATAAAGAGGTAGCAGAGGTTAACTTGGATCTCGGTTATACGGATAGGAAGTTTAAGGTATATGTCCACAGGGAAACTGTTTATTTCCCTCAGGTAGGAGTTGAGGTCCCTTATAAGAAGATAGCGAAGATTGTGAGGAAAGAGGATGAGAGCGTTTACCTGATTACACCTGAGGGGCTTGAGAAAATAGTCTTTAGTGATGGGGATAGGGTTTACAGGATGCTGGCTACTATCCCTCCTGGACTAGAGATAAACGGTATAAGGATGCACTCTAGGGAGATAGGGAAGGAGATAAAGCAGAAGTTGGATATCCTGAGAGTTAGGCGAGGGGAGAGGGTCCTAGATCTATGTACAGGTTTCGGTTATACAGCTATTGAAGCTGCAAAACGAGGGGGAAGGGTAACCACGGTGGAGATAGATGAGAACGTTATTGAACTCGCTAAGCTTAACCCTTACTCCTTGCCTCTCTTCACTGATAAGAACATCCAGCTAGTTATAGGTGATGCTATAGAGTTCGTTAAATCTCAGCCTGAGGAGGTATGGGATGTTATCATACATGATCCGCCTAGACTTGGCAAATCCTCTGGGGATCTCTACTCCACGGATCTCTATAAACACCTCTATAGGATACTGAAGCCCTTCGGTAGGTTGTACCACTATACAGGTAGTCCTGGCTCTAAGTACAAGCGAAGGGACTTGCCTCATACGATCGCTAAGAGGTTGGCTGATGTGGGATTCAAGGTTAGAAGGGTTAGCGAGATTCACGGTATAATAGCGGTTAAGTCCTTGAGTGTTCTCTGATTTCCTCGTGTAACCGCTTCTGAAGGAAACCGCTTTTCCCCTGCGAATTGAAAGTGAGAGTTACACCTTAACTTTCAACATCAGGAGGCGAGTTAGATGGGATTAGAAGGAGCTGAGCTGAACTTACGAGGCAAGTTCTGGGAATCTGAGGAACTGATAAAGAAGTGGGATAACGAGGTTCCCTGGGTCAGGATAGATGAACTTAACGATGACCTAGTTGGAAAGGAGATACAGATAAAGGGATGGCTCTTTAATAAGAGGAGCAGTGGGAAGATCAGGTTCCTAATAGTGAGGGATGGCTCAGGTTTTATCCAGGCAGTTATGAGAGAGGGATATACCTCTCCTGAGGCTTTTCAGAGATACAGCGAACTCTCTCTGGAGAGCGCGATAATAGTTAGGGGAGAGGTGAGGAAGGATCAGAGAGCTCCTGGTGGATATGAGCTATCCGTTAAGGACCTCATCTTAGTCTTCAAAACGGAGAACTATCCAATAGGCAAGAAGGAGCATGGGATAGACTTCCTCCTAGATCACAGACATTTGTGGCTAAGACATAGGAAGCCTTTCGCAGTGATGAGGATCAGACACACAGTGGTTAAGGCTATAAGAGAATTCTTTGACTCTAGAGGGTTCCTATTGTTTGATGCACCTATACTAACACCCTCTGCCTGTGAGGGAACGACAACGCTGTTTAAGATAGATTACTTTGGTGATGAGATGTTTCTCTCTCAGAGCGGTCAGCTTTATGCGGAGGCTGGAGCTCTCGCTTATGGTAAGGTCTATGTCTTCGGGCCGACTTTCAGGGCTGAGCGATCAAAGACTAGGAGGCACCTCATGGAGTTCTGGATGGTTGAACCTGAGATAGCTTACGCTACACTAGAGGATATCGTGGAGCTATCTCAGGAACTAGTTGAATATATCGTTCAGAGCGTTCTGGATAAGAACTTAAGGGAGCTGGAGATTCTCCAGCGAGATGTGAAACCCCTAGAAAAGGTTAAGAGGCCTTTCCCTGTTATAAAGTATAAGGAGGCTCTGAGGATACTGGATAAATTAGGTGTGGAGTACGTACCAGGTGATGATTTTGGAACCCCTCAGGAAACTGCTATAAGCAACTACTTTGATAAACCTGTTATCATCACCCACTACCCGAAGAACGTGAAAGCCTTCTACATGAAACCAGATCCTGAGGAGCCTGAATACGTGCTCTGTATGGACATGCTAGCTCCTGAGGGTTATGGTGAGATAATCGGTGGTAGTCAGAGAGAGGAGGATTATGAAAAACTGCTTCAGAGGATGCTGGAGGAGAACATACCGATAGAACCATATCAGTGGTACCTAGATCTGAGGAAGTACGGTTCAGTACCTCACAGCGGTTTTGGTCTAGGACTTGAGAGGACGATAGCTTGGATAACCAAGTCAGATCATGTGAGAGTTACTATCCCGTTCCCTAGGATGCTTTACAGATATAAACCCTAAAGGATATTGAAAGGAGGAGGTATCGTGATAGTTCCAACTCCTAAAGAGGTAAAGGCGAAGATAGGTGTGTTCGGCGGTACAGGTTTCTATCAGCTGAGTTCTAAGGCCTCACCAGTTAAAGTTATAGAGGAAGTGGAGATGGACACACCTTATGGCCCTCCATCAGATAGGATAACCATAGCTGAGGTTCACGGTAAGAGAGTAGCCTTTCTCCCCAGACATGGGCGAGACCACAGGTATCCCCCACATAAGGTACCTTACAGGGCTAACATATGGGCTTTCAAAGCGTTAGGCGTTAGGAAAGTGTTAGCTCCATGTGCCTCAGGCTCACTCCAACCTTTCATACACCCTGGCCATATCGTTATCCTAGACCAGCTGGTGGACTTCACTAAGAGCAGGACTTATACCTTCTATGATGGGCCTATCACCACGCATATTAGCTTCGCTGACCCCTACTGCCCTAAGCTTAGAAAACTACTGATAGAGACAGCTGAAGAGCTTAACCTGGACTTCCACCCTAAAGGGACAGTGGTAGTCATTGAGGGGCCTAGGTTCTCTACTAAAGCGGAGAGCAAGTTCTACACCATGGCAGGCTTTGATGTCATTAACATGACTCAATCACCAGAGGCTGTTCTGGCTAGGGAGATGGAGATGTGCTATGCTGGTATAGCTCTGATCACTGATTGGGATGTGGGACTTGAGGGGCACCCAGAGATCACACCCGTTACTCATGAGCTAGCGGTGAAGATCTTCAAGGAGAACCAGGATAAACTGAGGAAGCTGATATTTGAGACGATAAAGAAACTGGATCCGGATGAGGATTGTGAGTGCAATAACGCTCTAAGGGACGCTAGGCTAAAATAATAATTTGGTGCATATGAGAGTTGTCCCTGATAACACCCTGAAATCTGTTAAGGAAATAGAGGAGTTCAGGATCTCACTAGCTCAGGTTCTAGCCTTCCCCCCAGGAGAGGTAGTCCTCAGACTCGGAAGAGAGGAACTAGCCCATATTATTATTGAGATCTTAGAGTTATTCACTTTAGGTCTAGATGAAGGTGAGGAACTAGAGGTACTTTTAGATGAGGAGTTTTTAAAGCTCTCTCCTTTGAAGGATCTTGAGCAGTTAACTAGTGAGATTATGGACTATGGAGTTAAGCTAAGCTTTAAGGTCATTAAGCTACCACCGGTTGGATCCGCAAAGTTCTTTAATACCCTCCGAGAGGTGAAGAGCCTCAGGTTTGAGCTAGGGGTGAGAGAAGCTTTAATCTCCCCTTTCCTCTCTGATAGCAGGGGATGGTTAATAGCTAAAGCTTACAGGGGAGCATTTGACCTGATCTTAACCTACCTGGAGAGGGATTTTGGGGAGATCACCTTAGACCAATCCTTTAGGGGGAAACTGATAAGCAAGTTGAAACGTACAAAGCCTGATCTATTTGCAGTACCTTGGGAGGATAGGTGGATATCTTGGAGCAGGTTCCCGATAGATGATCACTTATCTGAGTATTTATCCCTTCAGGCTAGGAGAAAAGGTGAGGGATATGATCAGGTGGGAGTTCCTGAGACCTGATTCGGTCTTGGTTTGGAGGGACAAAGAGTTAAGAAAGAGATTAGCTCATTACAGAGCTATATTGGATGGGGTTTCCCTTCCATACTATATCCTAGCTAAGACATTTAAAGCTGATCTGAGTTTTGAGAGGATTACCCAGCTAGATGAAGGAGATCTCTGGAGACTTCACGATGAGCTTAGGGGGAGCTTTAAGGAGAGCGTACGTAGATATCAGGAAGATCTGTACAAGGGAACATCTATTGAGATCTCTAAGTACTTTCCACTAGATAAGCTTACGGGGAGTGAGGGGGTATCCCTGTTAGATCTAAAAGCATACCTAGCTTACCTCAACCTTAAAGGAGGTTGTCAGCTCTGCGAACGTAGATGCCGAGCTAAGCGGTTAGAGGGTCAGAGGGGAGTCTGTGGAGTAGCTGAGACTTCTAGGGTGAGCAGTTACTTTGAGCACTTAGGAGAGGAAGCACCACTTGTCCCCAGTGGTACCGTCTTCTTCTCAGGATGCAACTTTGTCTGTGTTTACTGCCAGAACTGGGATATAAGTAGGGATTCTAGCTCTGGGGTTCCTGTTAGTTCTAGAGATCTAGCTGATATATTTCATCAGCTGGAGCTTAGAGGTGTTCGGAACATCAACCTAGTGGGAGGAGATCCTATACCCCATATACCTGTTATCCTTGAGGCTCTCAGAATCTCGGAGGTTAAGCTACCGATAGTCTTTAACTCCAACTTATATCTAACTGAGGAAGCCATGAAGCTCATAGTTGATGTGGTTGACCTGTTCCTACCTGACTTTAAGTACGGTGATAACAGCTGTGCTAAGCGATTATCTAACGTGGATAACTACTGGGAGATTATCACTAGGAACCTAACTCTTATTGCTCAGGAAGGAAGAGAAGTTATCATTAGACACTTGGTTCTGCCGAACCACTTGAGGTGCTGTTCCTATCCAGTGCTTAAGTGGATATCACAGAACTTGAGGGCCACTCCTAACTTTCCAGGTCCGTTAGTTAACGTTATGGGGCAGTATCATCCAGATTACTTAGTGCTGAGATATCCGGATAACCCTAAGTGGAGGGATATCTCTAGGAGGTTAACTCCTGAGGAGTACGAGGAAGCACTTGAATATGCTAAAGAGCTTGGCTTGAAAACATCTCCCCTATAAGGGGGATTACCTCAGGATTAGTTCTCCAGATTTATAGATTTTGTAAACCTTCTTCAAGTTCTTTATCCTATCCTTTGTAGGAGGGTGGTCTCTAACTAGACGTTGAATTAAGTTAGGTTCCTTCTTCTCCATTTTCCTCAATTTCTCAAGAGCAGTGATAGCGCTCTTAACGTTATGTCCGCTTACCGCTAGGTACCTGAACCCGCTCTCGTCTGCCTCGTACTCGTTATCCCTTGAGAAAGCGGACTCTATCAGGAGGTTGTATATAGCTCCTAGCAGGTGAGTTGCGAAACCATTTCCAAAGAGGAAACTTAGACCTCCAATTATAATAGAGGCCCTTTTCAGCCTTTCCATTGAGTGCCTGTGATCTATATGCCCCAGCTCATGACCTATTACAAACAATAGCTCCTCATCGTTCATCAGCTTCATTATCCCTTTAGTTAGGTATATAGTTCCTCCAGGTAGTGAGAAGGCGTTGATCATATCAGTATCTAAGACCTTAATTTTAATGTCTAGCTCACTATTTCTGGGGGAGAAGGGTTTTAGAATGTTTAGAAGCCTCTTAGCTCTAGAGATCAGCTTCTTATCCTTGGAGAGGGGGTACTTCCCCTCTACTCTTTTCTGAACTTCTCTCCCTAATTTTCGCTCTATGGCTAACTCGTCTGAAGGAGTAGGCCGGTAATCATAATATATCTCCCAGCCTCTCTTATTTATTAGTCCTTTTTTATCCGTGAAAAGAATTTCCACCTTATCAGCGTTTGGAAGTGTTAGAGGTGGAATTGATTTATGGGATTTAGGAACTTCCCACTTCCAGTTTACCTTAACGCCGTGATATTTAGTAGGCCTTATAACAGGATCTTGGCTGGAGAAGTTGATACCTTTAACCATTTCTATCACCTCACTTATCGCTCTTAGTGGAATTTTACCTTTTTCTAAGAGAGTACTCTGTGAAAAGTCGTTGAGAGAAGTGAAAAATATATTAAAAAAAAGTTCTTGAGGAAGTGCTCAAAAGGGAGTGAACATTTGTTAATAAGTGATCTTTGAAACTCGTTCCCCCTAGAAAGGCTAAAGTTTTTTTATTAGACCTTTCCCTTAAATTAATTTATATGGAAGAGGATTTTTCTTAAGTTAACTTGAAGATATCCTTAATAATTTTTTGCTTCTGGGGTGATAATCTTGAGAAGATATAGGATGGGGCTTTACATAGGGATAAGTTTAATCCTTCTAATCCTTGCTGGAGTTTTTTACTACTCCTCTCTTA
>JALUEN010000246.1 GCA_027052755.1 bacterium
CCTACCAAAGGCGTTCCCGCTAATCTCTACTTTACCACTAACTGTGATTCCCTTTGCTTCTGAAGCCATTGTTTCTCAACTCCTTCAACATCTTAGAATCTTGATCAGGGTAGCCGTGAAATAGGAGAGATTAGTTAGTCTATTATAGATCTCTTTCCTATGTTATCACGGCTAGATGAGGAGGACTTCCTGTTTTGCTCTCTTACCTCTGAGTTATTCTCACTTGTTTTAGATGATTCCGAGGAGCTTGAGCCTTTTATGTATTTATCTATAACCATGTCCAGGGCTTTTATTATCTCATCTACGCTCTTAAACCTCTTATCTGGGCTTTTCTCTAGCATCTTCATTATTATTATATCTAACTCTGGCGGGATATCGGGGACTAGATCTCTTAGGGGTTTGGGTTTCTCCTTTATATGTTTATAGATTATACTTACAGGATCTCCCTCAAAGGGAAGTTTGCCTGAGAGAAGCTCGTAGAAGGTTACACCTAGCGAGTAAATATCAGCTCTGTGATCAACGTTTCTGGACTCAAGTTGTTCTGGCGCCATGTAATATGGAGTTCCTAAGGTAGTACCTGTGAGCGTGATTGATTTCTTTATCAGCATCTTCGCTAACCCAAAGTCAGTGATCTTTACCTTCTTCAGGTCTCGTGAGATGAGGATATTAGATGGTTTAATATCCCTATGGATAATACCTTTCTGGTGAGCGTAAGCTAACCCATAGCATATCCTCTTCATAATTGATAGCTTATCCTTAAGGGATAAGTTAACTTTTTCTATCAGCTTATCTAGCGTGCATCCATCTATATATTCCATAACTATGTAGGGCTTCTCGTTCCACACCCCACCCTCATAGACCTTTATAATATTGGGATGATTTAGCTCTCTGGATATCTCTATCTCCCTTAAGAACCTCTGGTATGCTTCCTCATCTATAAAGGAGGTCATTATCTTTAAAGCGAATGGCTGGCTCCTGTCAGGGACATCGCCTTTCAACTTGTAAGCTAGGTATACTTTTGCCATTCCTCCTTCCCCTATCTTCTTCTCTAGGATATAGTCGGCGAAGGTAGTTATACTAGCCGGACTTGAGTCTTGGAGATTCTCGCTTGGTATGGATGGGGTTGCTTTCTCTGAAACCTGCTTTTGGGAGGTTCTTGGTTTAGCACTGGAGGTTGGGGAGCCATCCTTTCCTCTGGAAAATAGGCGGATCGCTACGCTGGAGAGGACAGCTAGAGCTCCTGAGGTTAGTAAGATAAAGAGGAGCCATTTGAGAACCTCTATCTTAGATAACTGAAAAGCTAGTTGGAGCTTTGTTACAAGGGGTAAGTCTTTCCTAGGGGGAAGGAGGATGAAGTAATGAACTCTCTCCACCTTCCTGGAAGAGGACTTTATCTCTTTCAGAAATAGCCTAAGCGGGTCCCCTCTCAGATCCTCCCTAAGGATATCAGGGATCTCCTTGGATGAACTTGCTTTTAAGACAAGGGTTAACCTGTTTGCTATCCCTAAAGCATTTATCCTCTCCGCTCCTTCCCCCCTGGAACTGAATCCTAAGCATACGTAAGAGAGCTTGAGGTTAAAGTTTTTCAAGATGTACTCTCTAGCTTCCTTAGATAAGAATGGGATTAAGGGGAGTTTCCCTTTCTCAGGAGGAGCCACTTTAAACTTCTTGGGAATCTTAGGAACCGTACTCAGCTCTATCTTCTTTAAGGGGATCCCGTACTCTTGGTATAAGATAGTATTTAAGTGGGTAAGGATAGCAATAAGGGGAAAGCCTTTCAATAAGGCATCCGATTGGTTTAACAATAGCTTGTCTTCCCTAGCTTTTTTAAGCACGTAAAAGGTAGGCCTACAAATCATAAAGGTAAGATTTGAGCTTGAGATTTCATTGACGATCGCAGAGCGGTAGCTACTAATCACGATGGTATTACTAAATATTAGAATCCCAATAAATAAACTACCTAAGAAAACTGTGAGAGGTATCAGTAACTTAAGTAAGTTAAAATCCCGGCTCTTTTTCACCTGAGGATTAATCCTCCTTTGGATTAATCCTGACGATCATATGTCTGTGTACGTT
>JALUEN010000247.1:0-1763 GCA_027052755.1 bacterium
AGGTAACTCCGACAGATCCCCTAGCCTTTGACATCTTTAGCAAAAAATCAAGGATAATTCCCCTAAAAATTGAGGATGTTCCCTCTCCAGCTAGTGTAATACTGAAGCAGGAAATGCTGAACTTAGGTGGAGACGCCGCGATACATAAGAAAGCCATAACCTGCGGAGTTGAGCGATCCTCCGTTGTGCTCTTAGGAACTTTAGAGGATTATGAGAAATTGGTGGAGGTCTTGAGGTTCATGCCCTACTTTGAACTAGATAAGGTGAGGGAGAATCTTCAGCTCATTCTCAGAAGATACTTTTCAAAACCTTCACCTAGAACACTGATAAGTCCGTGGGGAAGGGAAATAGTCCTGGACTCCACGAAAATAGTAGCGATAATTAATCTCACTCCTGACTCTTTCTACGCGCCTTCCAGGGTGAGGGAGATAGAAGAGGGTCTCAGAAAGGTTAGAGAAGCGATAGAAAACGGAGCTTCAGTAATAGATATAGGGGGAGTCTCAACCCGACCTGGTTCATACCCACCTCCAGCAGAGGAGGAACTTAAGCGAGTTATCCCATTTCTGAGAGAAGTTAGGAAGAACTTTAAAGACGTGATGATATCCATAGATACTTTTAGGAGGGAAGTAGCTGAGAGAGCTTTAGAGGAAGGGGCAGACATAGTTAACGATATAAGTGGTTTCCAGTTTGATGAGGAGATGATAAGCTTCATTGCCTTAAATAACGTACCAGTGATCATCAACCACATAAAGGGAGAACCTGCTACCATGCAGATCTCCCCTAGCTACGATCACTTAATCTCCGAGATAATAGATTACTTCAAAGAGAGGATAGAAGCTCTTCTAAATAGGAACTACAGATCTACCCCCATCTTAGATCCTGGGATAGGTTTTGGAAAGCGTTACTCTGATAACCTTGAGATCATTCATAGAATAAAGGAGTTCAAGTCCCTAGGATATCCGATAATGATCGGCCACTCCAGGAAGTCCTTCATAGGTTACTTCTTAAGCAATGGGGAGAAGCCACTTCCCCCAGAATCTAGGTTAGAGGGGACCTTAGGTATTACTGCTATATGCACGTTTTTCGGTGTTGACTTTATCAGGGTCCATGATGTTAAGGAAAACCACATGGTAGTTAAACTCATCTCCCACCTTAGGGAAGTCGCCTATGAGAGCACATAACTGCTTAATCGCTATCGGAAGCAATTTAGGAGACAGAGAGCTGAACCTCATCCTTGCACTAGAGAAGTTAAATTACCTAGGAGATATCCAGAAGATAGCTAGTTTATGGGAGAGTGAACCAGCCGGATTAACCACTCAGCCTAGCTTCCTAAACAGCCTTTTGGAACTGAGCTCCAGCTTAGGGCCATTTGAGCTCCTCAGGGAGATTAAGGAGATAGAGTTCACGCTAGGTAGAAAGCCAAGGGAACGATGGGGTCCCAGGGAGATAGATATAGATATTATTGACATAGATAACCTCGTGATAGAAACAGAGGATCTAATGTTACCTCATCCGAGGATAACTGAGAGGGAGTTCGTCCTCAAGCCTCTTGAAGAGCTGGATCCAAACTGGACTCATCCAGTGCTTAAGCTCAGTGTAAGTGAGCTTCTCAAGGCTTTCAAGGATAAACTACAGGGGAGGTCAAGAAAGATCACAAGTGAGAGGTGGGAGAGGTTCAGGTACACCTTTACTAGAAGAAGGAAAAGCAGTGAAGATGGAGAAGTTCTGAAATAGATAAGTGGGCGGGTAGCTCAGTTGGTTAG
>JALUEN010000247.1:1773-2072 GCA_027052755.1 bacterium
CCCTCTCAGCCTAGATCGGTTCCGAGCTCGTCTCTCCTCTAGGACATCATCTACTGCCCACTTTCTGAGGAACCTCTCCATCTCATCAGGAGGTAGCTGAGCGCTATCGTAGAAACCTCTAAGCTCCCTCTGGCGTTGAACCTCATATAGTATGATCCCTGTAGCCACTGATACGTTTAAGCTCTGAACCATGCCGTACATAGGAATGACTATCCTATGATCAGCTAACTCCAGCACCTCCTGAGAGACCCCCTCAAGCTCGTTACCAACAGCTATTAAAGTTGGCTTAGTGTAATCAA
>JALUEN010000248.1 GCA_027052755.1 bacterium
GAGCATAGTATCTCAGATCAAGCTCCTAACAGAGAAAGCTTTCCGTGGAGCTATTCCTCCTATCGGAGGTATAGTCCTCACAGGAGGAGGCGCTCTTCTCAAAGGCTTACCTGAGTATCTCTCAAAGAGCTTTGATGATCTCCCAGTTAGGATAGGAACCCCGATAGATGACTGGGTACCTGAGGATCTCAAGCTCCCTAACTACTCAACGATCATAGGTTTGCTGAAGTTAGGAGCCTCAAGGTTATCAGGGGAAGAGCTAGAGCCGAGGGGTGTTGTAGTTATCGGTAGAACCTCTAAGAAGAAGGGATTTTTCAGGAAAGTCTTAGGTTGGATAAGGGAGCTGTTCTAAGTTAAGGGAAGGTGATCACAGATGTCCTCTACACTCAAGGAGCTTAAGAACAGGATAAATGCAGCTAAGAATATTCAGCAGATAACCAGGGCGATGAAGTTGATCGCCGCAGCGAAGATAAGGAAGCTTGAGGCAATGAGCAGAACCTACAAGAACTATCTCTCTCATATTGAGGAAGTGAAGAGGATCATAGGTAGCTTTGAGGAAGTACCAGAGGCCCTGAGAAACCTACTTATCCCACCTAATCCTAAAGCTCCCAAGACCTTAGTTCTGTTCACAGCGGACAGAGGACTTTGTGGAGCATTTAACACCAACCTAATAGATCTAGCTACTCAAGAACTAGAGAAGCTGAACTACACGGAGATAGAGGTTCTACTTTACGCAATTGGGAGAAAAGCAGATCACTTCCTTAGCAAGTTAGCCTCAAGGTACCCTAACCTTAGGTTAGTAGGTAGCGTGGAGAGAGTGCATGATTACCCCTCCCTCCAACTAGCGCTGAGGATATCCTCTGAGCTGATAAATCTCTTCACTAAAGGTGAAACATCAGAGATACGTTTAGTGAGGCCTAAGTTCATAAGTGTAACGAAACACCTACCTGCCGTTGACAAATTCCTGCCTATAGGACTTGAAAGTAGAACTACCTCAAATAAAGGCTTCATCCTATGTGAACCCTCTCCAGAGGAAGTTCTCAGGGAGCTAGTTGAGATTTACTTAAGGGGAGAGATTTACGGGGCGTTAATTGACTTAAAAGCATCTGAGTTTGGGGCTAGGTTAGTAGCCATGACCAACGCTACTGAGAATGCGGCTAACTTAATAAAGGAACTGATGCTTCAGTTCTTCAAGAAACGCCAGGAGCTGATCACTAAGGAGCTCATGGACATAGTTGAGGCAGCGGAAGGACTTAAGGAGATAAGTTAGCTTTCAGGAGAAGAGGGTTTAGCTTAAGGGAGGGGAAATGTACTAGAGGTATATCTTAGCCAGAGATATTCAGAGGGTGGTTGAGAACATGTTTGCATCAGAGTACCTAATATATCCGCTGAGGATAGGCAACTATACCTTTCACCTACACCTTAATACTATTATATACACCTGGTTAGTTAGTCTCCTTATAATTGGGATAGCTATATACCTAAGGGCTAAGTGGGAGAAAGTCCCTAAACCCTACTCCCTTCAGAACCTAATTGAAGCCACCTACGAATTCATATATAACATCAATTTAAACATAATGCCAGAGGAGATGGCTAACAAGTACACTCCTCTCATCTTTACCTTCTTCATCTTCATATTATTAAGTAACTGGTTAGGAGTTTTCCCAGACATATTACCATATAAAGTACAACCTACATCTGACTACAACACTACGTTAGCTCTAGCGCTAGTCTCAGTAGTCGGGTATAATATAATCTCACTGAGGCACATAGGTTTCTCTCATTGGCTAAAGCACTTCATACACCCGCTTCCAATGATACTGAAAGAGAGAAACCTAATAGTTCTAGCACTGATACCCTTTTTAGCTCTCCTGTTTACCGTATTGAACCTAATGGAGATATTCGCCAGGGGTTTATCCCTGAGCGTACGACTTTTCGGTAACATCTTCTCAGAGCACCAGCTAACGTTTACTATGGCATCTCTAGCTGGAAAGTTCAACCCAATAGGGTTAGCAGTGTTCTTCCTACTACTGTTCAGTAGCACTTTAGGATTATTAGCAGGTTTCATCCAAGCGTTGATATTTACAGTCCTGACCGCAGCGTATATAGGAACCTCAATAGGAGAGGAGTAACCCGATAATATCTGGAAAGGGGGAGAAAGATATGAAGAACCTAAGTATCGTATCAAACGGGAAGAGATTCCTTAAGGTAGTCCTCTCTGTACTAATGGTTTTAATGATCACAGGGCTAGTTTTCGCCACTGAAGCCACTGAGGGAACTTCAGGAGTAATGCGACACATAACTAACAACTACGCCTTAGGTATAGGAATGGGGATAGCAGTTTTGGGAGCAGCTATAGGTCAGGGATTTGTCGGAGCTAAAGCCATGGAAAGTATAGGTAGGAACCCAGAGAGCTCCAAGAATCTCTTCATCCCCATGATCATAGCCCTCGCTTTCATTGAGGCGTTAGTACTTTACTTCCTGCTCCTAGCCCTCATCAACAAGCTGTAATCAAAGAAAAGAGATTAAAGACCTTCACTGGAGGGATAGGATATGGAGCTAGATTTTGGTACTATCCTTGTGCAGGTATTGAACTTCCTAATACTATTTGGACTATTGTGGGTTCTGCTATACAAACCGCTTAAACAAACCTTAGAGAACAGGGCTAAGACCATTAAGGATAACTTAGAAGCTGCAGAACGAGCTAGGTTAGAAGCTCAGAACAAGCTCAAGGAATTAGAGACGAAGTTAGCTAACATAGAGAGGGAAGCCCAGGAGAGGATAAACGAGAGGTTGAAGTACGCACAAAAAGTAAGCAATTCCATAATAGAGGAAGCTAAAGCTGAAGCTCAGAAGATAAGGGAAACTGCCCTAAGGGAGATAAATGAGGCAAAGCGAAAAGCTATAGAGGAGATAAAAGAGCTCACAGTTAAGTTAGTAACTGAAACCTTCAAAGAGTTGCTAGATAGAGAGATATCAGAGGCATACACTAGAAAGGCCCTAATTAAAGCTATGCCTAAGATAACTCAGATTAAGAGATAATAGAGGTGGTCTCCTAGTGATTATAGAGAACCCTGTAGGAAAGCGTTATGCAGAAGCTTTTGTGGAATACTTACGAGAAGAGCGAGTTGATCTAACTCCTATACTAAATGAGTTAAAACTGCTAAAGGAGATTTATGATAAGGACCCTGCTTTAAGGACATTAGCAAACCTACCTACGCTCTCGGTGAAATTCAAGGAAGAGCTCTTTGATATAGCTTTTAGAAACTTCAGTGAGCATACCCGAAGATTACTCAAATTACTGATCAGAAAACACAGGGAGAGCTTAATAGGGGATGTAGTAACCTATGCCTTGAAATTACTAACTAACGCTGTAGAGGTGAAGATCATCCTCAGCACCCCTTCAGAAAGGGTGATAAATTTCCTATCAAAAGAGCTTAAGAGAACTTTAAACAGAGAGGTTATCGTGTACTCAGAGATTGATCCAACCCTATTAGGTGGGTTCCTCATCCTATTCGAAGATGAGATGCTAGACGCATCGCTTAAAACAAAGGTTGAGAAAATCTTTAGAACGCTCAAGGAGACCGACTGGTTGGAGATAAGCTCACGAGAGGCTCTATAGAAGTAACCTATTCTTATCTATCTGCGCTAACGTAAGTTAAAATCAGTTAAAGGGGAGGGGGTTTTTATGTCTATTAAGTACATAACAGACCTATCTAAAATTGAGTGGCTATCTGAGGATGAGAGGAAGAGGTTAGAGAGAGTAGTAGAGATCTTCCCCTTCAGGGCTAACGACTACTACCTATCCCTGATAGACCCTAGCGATCCCAATGACCCCATAAGGAAAATAGTGATCCCTAGTGAGGAAGAACTTGTTGACTGGGGGTCCTTAGATCCATCTGATGAGAAGAGCTATACTAAGATAAAGGGTTTAGAGCATAAGTATCCAGACACGGTATTATTATTAGTTAGTCAAGTATGTGGAGGTATATGTAGGTACTGTTTCAGGAAGAGATTATTCCTAAAGACAGGTGGTCAGGTAGAGGTCCTCACCTCAGAAGAGCTTCAGCAGGTATTCTCCTACCTCAGAGAACATCCAGAGGTTACCGATGTACTCTTAAGTGGTGGCGATCCGCTGATGCTATCCACTCCTAAACTAAGGGAGATCATAGAGGGTATAGCCGAGATACCCCATATAAAGGTGATCAGGATAGGCTCTAAGATGCCTGCTTACAATCCCTTCAGGATCTTAGAGGACGATGAGCTACTGAAACTCATAGAAGAGTTCTCCAAACCCAATAGGAGGATTTACGTTATCACCCAATTTAACCACCCTAGAGAGCTCACAGAAACAGCTATATCCGCTTTAGATAAGCTATTGAAAGCAGGAGCTATCCTATCCAACCAATCCCCTATCCTAAGAGGGATAAACGATAACCCAGAAACTTTAAGGGAGCTTATGCTGAGGCTAGAGGGGGCAGGTGATCCACCCTACTACTTCTTCATAAACAGGCCTGTATTAGGTACACGACACTTCAGCGTTCCAATAGAGAGAGCTTACCTGATATTAGAGGAAGCAAAGAAGGGACTATCAGGGTTAGCTAGACGAGTGAAGTTAGCTATGTCTCATAAGACGGGGAAGATAGAGGTCATAGGCTTGACTAACGAGTACCTGATAGTTAGGTATCACCGAGCAGCAAATCCCAACGATCACGGGAAGGTCATGTTCTTAGAGCGAAACCCACAGGGGCTCTGGCTAGAGGACTTCAAGGTAGTAAAGGAGTATTCCTTAGGAGAACTAGAAGCTAAAGTATAATAGCGTAGAGGGATAGCTATGGCGCTCTTAGAGTTTAACGAGGTATCCTATATCTATCCTAACGGTTTAAAAGCTATCTCAAATTTAAGCCTCAAAATAGATAGAGGAGAGTTCGTATTCCTGATAGGCCACACTGGAGCAGGTAAGACTACCCTCCTGAAACTAATCCACAGGGAGATAGTACCTACCGAAGGTACGATATTCTTTGATAACGTAGATATCTCCACTATTCCATGGAGCCAAGTACCCTACTACAGGCGAAAGATAGGAGTAGTTTTTCAGGACCTAAAGCTCCTCAATTATAAGACAGCTTTTGAGAACGTGGCTTATGCTCTAGAGATAACATGCCTGCCTCCTAAGAAGGTAATCTGGAGAGTACCTAGGCTCCTGAAAAACGTAGGACTATGGGAGAAGAGAAACTTCTTCCCGGACGAGCTATCAGGAGGAGAACAGCAGAGGTTAGCGATAGCTAGGGCTATAGCTAATGATCCTCTGGTCCTCTTAGCAGACGAACCTACAGGAAACTTAGACTGGGATACAGCAGAGAAGATAATGGAGATATTCTTAGAGATAAACAGGAGAGGGACCACGGTGATAATGTCAACCCACAATTTAGAGCTAGTGAGGAAGTACAAGAAGAGAACTATAAAGTTATCCAGAGGATATCTGATAGATGATTACATACCTTGAAAATTAAGGGGAGGTTAAAGTGGATCTTAACCTGGATAAGCTGAGAGCAGGAACTTACTATATCTTGAAAGAGCTCAAGAGCAATATCTCCGGTAACTTAGGTATGGCTCTAATCTCAACGTTAACGATAACCTTAGCTATGATCATCATAGGATTATTCATGATATCCTACGCTAACTTCAAGAGGATAGAGGCAAAGCTATCATCTTACGTAAAGGTACACGTATACCTCAGCGATAAGCTCTCACAAGAGGAGATAGATAAACTAATAGACAAGATAAAGGAACACCCAGAGGTAATAGACGTTACGTTCATCCCTAAAGATAAGGTCTTCAAGAGGGTCTTTGAGGGGTTGGATATAAAGCTGAAGAGAAAGTTAGTGTACAACCCTATGCCCAACCTACTAGAGGTGAGCATATCCTCCTCTGAGAGGATAGAAGATGTGGTCAACTATATATCTAAGTTAAAAGGAGTAGAGGATATTGAGTACTGGCAGAAGTACTTTAAGGCACTTAGGAAAATCATAGATGCCTTGAAGAAAGCCTTCTCACTAGTAACCTTCCTTATCCTCGTCGCTTCCGTGTTCATAATATCTAATACCATCAGACTTACTATATTAGCTAGGCACCGAGAGATAAGGATCATGCAATTAATAGGAGCTGCACACTGGTTCATAAAAACCCCTCTAGTCCTTGAGGGGATGCTAATCTCTACGGTAGGTTCTCTACTAGCAATACTTCTCCTGAACCTGATATATATCAGGATATACAAGTGGTTCTCAAATACGGCTACATTGCTATCACTTCTATCACCTTCCGGGCTCTATAAACTCTGGATCACACTACTACTAGGTAGCGTAGTGATAGGCGCAATAGGAAGCTACCTATCATTAGAGAACTCCCTAAGGGAGCTGGAGAGGAAAGAGGGAACTTAGAATAGGAGGTACGAGGAGTGCTAGATCTGAAACTACTGAAACTCTTGGAGATGAGCATATCGCTTTTCATGATAATAGACCCGATAGGTGTCGTTCCCCTCTTCACCAGCTTAACCTCTGGGATGTCTATGGAGGATAAGAACAGGATCATCAGAAATACTAGCATCACCGTTTTCTCTGTTCTCCTCATCTCCGCCTTCTTTGGAAAGTACATATTGTCAATGTTTAGCATAAACTTACCAGCTTTCCAGGTAGCTGGAGGGATTATCCTCCTAATACTAGCTCTAGAGATGCTACACGCTTTTGATAGCCCTATGAAGAGAAAACCTGAGGAAGGAGAAGAGGCGACAGTTAGAGTCCAGAGAGACGAGCCTATATGGATTATCCCCCTAGCTATACCAATGTTAACAGGACCTGCAACCATGTCAACTGTTATCATCTATTTTTCTAAATTCCACGACACCTTAAGCGTAGTGTGGTTTCTATTAACTTTCCTCATCATAGGGATAACGGTATTCCTCGTACTTAAGTTTGCTAATGAGATCACTGCCAAGCTAGGTAGAGCAGGTATAAACGTTATGACGAGGATTATGGGATTGTTACTTCTAGCTATAAGCATAGAGATGATAGTGAAAGGGATAAAGGAGATATGGTTTCTCAGTTAACATAGAACTAATTAATAGGAGGTCGGAACCTTGGAACAGTTTAAGAGAAATGTAGAGAGTTATAGGACAAAAACCCTAAGTTTTTATAAGAAGATATTCTCCGAGGTGTTCAGGGAGGATGAATGGGACAATCTCAAGAAGCTTTACTCCCTATTGGATGACTCAGATAGGGAGGAGATAATAAGGACCTTCCTTGATAATCTCTTCCAGCTGAGAGAAGCCCAAGAAGTGTTGAAGAAGTGGATAAAGAAGGAGGAGGATTTGGAGCTTCTAAAGGATAGAGTCTTTAAGACTTTAAATAGGTTCCTCTCCTTAAAAGATGTGGATACATACTTAACCTGTCTTCAGAGCATAGGTGTAGCCCACTATAGGATCAAGCTTGACCCGAGGTTATTTCTAAAAGCTTGGCTCATCTTCAACAAGCACTTCCTAAGAAAGTTGAAGGAAAAAGCCTCTCAAAAGGGGATTCCCTGCTCTGCCGAATACCTAGATCTGCTTCACAGGAAGAACGTTTTT
>JALUEN010000249.1 GCA_027052755.1 bacterium
GCTTGTACACTTCTCACCCTCTCAAGGGGTAAGCCGAGAGGTTCTAGAATCTGCCAGCCTAATCAAGTTGGTTCAACCAAGCTCCAAGCTAATCGTGGTCTCCCCGTGGAAGGAAGTACTTAGGGTTCTCGCTCAACGCGGGAGGAAAAGGGAGATATGTTTCAGGTGTAAAGCTTCTATGAAAACCTTAGCTTGGGATATTCTGAGAGAGCTATTCCCAAGAAGTACTCATATCGCTATAGCAACCGGTGAGATAGTTGGCGAACAAGCCTCTCAAACCTTCCCAGCTTTTATCAGTACGACTCCTAAAGAGGTTCCCTTTCTAACGCCTTTAGCTGGCTTCTCAAAGGAGGAGGTTTACCAATACCTTCAGAGAGCAGGTTTCTATGAGGCTGTCGTGAGGAGACCCTCAAAGAGGTGTCCCTTCGCTCCAGAGAGACCTAGGACAGTTCCCAGCTCCTCTCCAGAGAAGCTAGATCTAAAATCAGCCAGGGAGTTGGTAAGGGGGCTAAAAATACTTCGCTATCCTCCTGAGGATCTGCCTAACCCCTTAGAGTTAATAGAGCTTCCATCTGATGAATTCATAACGATGTCAGCTCTATTAAGCGGTATCTTACGAGCAACCTCTTCTCATTCAGAGGTCTAAGAGATCTCTCAGGGATCAAGGCGTATCCTAAATCCAATAGTAAATCTTTGAGAAGTCTAGCGCTCCTATCAGTGCCCAAAGGTAGTTATCAATTGCAGTCTATTGAACACATCTTATTAAACCTTAGGAAGGCGTAAAATCTACTTCCTGATGTCCTTCAGGTAGCGGATACTCGTAGGAGCTCTCCTGTGTCCATATCTTTATGAACTCCCTTGTGAACTCCTTAGCCACCTCTTTATCCACTATGTTAGCCCCTACCTCGTGGTTAATCCTAAGACCTCTGTAACTGAAGTTAGCGCTACCTACTATAACTTCATTCTCATCAAATATAGCCACCTTCATATGTAGCTTGTTATCGTGAGCTTTGTACCACTTGACATCTATACCTGCCTTCCTAAGCTCCTCAACGGTTTTGAAGTTCGGTGGATCCTGATTATCATCGTATTTGTTAGGATCAAGGATGATCTTAACATCTACTCCCCTAGCTTTTGCTTCTTTCAAAAGCTTAAGGGCATAGGGATCGGATAGGACAAAGGCGCTGATATATATGCTCTTCTTAGCTTCCTTAAGGTTACGGTAAAACACTGCTCTATAGCTATCCTTATCTATCCTAATATCAGAGTGAACTATTGATATCCAAGCATCTCCTTGTTCAGGAGGAGCAGGTGGAAGCTCGTAGCTCTCTCCACCAGCAACCTTCCAAGCCCATCTGTACTTAGCCTCAACATCCCGCACAGCTGGCCCCCTAATCTCCACTCCCACATCTCTGTTCTTAGGAGTTTCAATACCCCAATTATTTCCGGTTAGGAACGCTACCTTACCATCTACCAGGAGGATCTTACCATGATCTATCTGATATTCCTTCGTCTGATCCCAAGGAGGCATCATGTCTTTGACAATCTCTCTAGAAGAGCTACTACCAGCTGGACTGGAACCAGGCTTTATCTCAGTAAGTGGGTAAAGCCTGACATCTACTCCGGACCGCTTTAAGAAGTCTATGATATACATCTTCTGTTGCCATTTAAACGGATCCCAGCTTGAGGAAGTAGGGTCTATTAAAACCTGAACTTTAACACCCTCCTTAGCCTTCTTAGCTAGTAGGAGAGCAGGGTATAAGGACTCAAACTCAAACCTCTCAACCCTTATGTACTTCTTCGCCTGGGTGATCAACTCCATTTCCCTGGCTAAAGCATCGCTGTTCCAGTAAACCTCTACCTTGTTCCCCTTTGTGAAGTACTTGGCCTCGTCTGGAGATAATCCATCAGGTAGTCCTTGAGGGTTTTCTCCTATAGATACGCTGTCCTCAACGCTAAACGCCCTTTTAGATGTAGAGGTATCTCTAGAGCTTATTCCCTTAGCAGTGCTAGAGGTTTTCTCAGGATACTTCCCAGTCTTTAAATTATTGTTAAGGTTAGGGTTGTACC
>JALUEN010000250.1 GCA_027052755.1 bacterium
CGTTATCCCTGACTTTCACATCCGCGCCATGATCAAGTAAACACTTTACTACCTCCTTATTTCCCCCAGCTGCGGCAGCGTGGAGAGGAGTTCTACCGTTTTTCCCTCTAGCGTTAACCTCCGCTTTCTGCTCTATTAAGTACTCTACTACCTCTTTATACCCTCCATAAGAAGCCCAGTGAAGAGGAGTATATCCCCTATTATCTTTAACGTTCACATCCACATCTTGTTTCAGCAGGTACTCCACTACCCCTTTATGTCCCTTCCATGCTGCTAGATGGATAGGAGCTCTTCCGTACCTATCCTTTACGTTCGGATCAGCTTTATGCTCAACTAAGTATTCTACTATTTCCTCATAACCGTTTAGTGCAGCAGCATGAAGGGGTGTAGATTCATCTTGTGCTCTGGCGTTTACCTCTGCACCATGCTCTATTAAGTATTTCACTATCTCCTTATGACCTCTCAAAGCTGCTCTGTGAAGAGGGGTATCCCCCTTATCAGTTTTCGCCTCTAAGTCAGCGCCATGTTCAACTAGATACTCCACAACCTCTTTATGACCGTTCCAAACAGCAGCATGAAGAGGCGTAATCATTGCATTAGCTCTGGCGTTAACCTCAGCTCCATTCTCTACTAAATAGGTTACAACTTCTAAGTGTCCCTCCCATGAAGCCCAATGCAGAGGAGTAGCGTTGTACTTATCCCTAGCGTTAACGTTTACACCTAGATTGATACATCTCTTGACCTCTTTCAAATTCCCCTTCTTGGCATAACTCCAGATATCGCAGTTAGTACAGCTAACCTTCGGAATATTAAGGAGAATCAAACCTAAAGATAGAACTAGCCAGAGCATTAGAGAAAAGCTTTTCTTATTCCTTGGCATCCTGGAACACCTCCTGTAGATCTCTCTGAGACAGTTAGCCCGAAAATACTAGAGAACAAGTAGATCCGAGCTATGTCTCTAAGTAGGTCTTCTCAATTGATTACTCTATTCCCTTTATCTCTCTAAAATTTCACTAATTCGCTCTTCTATCTCTAAGAGAAGCAGATGGAGGGTATCAATGAGATCTCCCCTAACCCTAAGTCTCCCACCACTTAAGAGGAGCTTCCCAGCCCTAATCAGAGGCTCCAGAGCTAAACTTAAAAGAGATACCTCCCACGAGGAAAACCTCTCAAGAGGTATCCCTTCCACTAACCTTAACCCCATCACCAGCTTCTCCCAGAGAACCTCAGAAGGGCTCAAGAACTCCCCTACCCTCTTCTCTTCCTCTAAAACCCTTAAATGTTCGCTAAGGTAATACCTTAAATTAGGAGGAACTTTATACCTGATAACTTCTTCATCAAGGGTAATTTTGGAAACAGCTGAAGGTCCTAAACCTATCCAATCCTCATAAAGCCAATAACCTAGGTTGTGAACGCTCTGGTTTCCGTCTCTAGCATAGTTGGATATCTCATACCTCCGAAAATCAGTTTCCTTCAAAACTTGATATATCTTTAGGCTCATCTCCTCTATCAGTTCCTGATCTCGTTCTAGATTCCAAGTAGTTAACCTACTTCCCTCCTCCTCTAGCTCATATATGGATATATGGTGAATTGGCAGGTTAGATGCTATCTCTAGGTCTTTAAGTAGGTTCTCCATCTCTTGGAAAGGATAACCATATATCAGATCTATGTTAACCTTCAATCCCGACTCCAGCGCTGACCATATAGCCCTCAACGCTTCCTCAGGAGAGTATCGCCTCCCCAGTAACCTAAGCCCAAAGAGGCTAAAGGTCTGAACCCCTATGCTCAACCTAGTAATCCCCAAAGCTCTGTAGTTAAGCGCTTTAAGGTAATCTAAATCCTCAGGGTTAGCCTCTAAGGTTATCTCCATCGGCTCTCCATGAAACCGCCTCTTTACCTCTGAGATGAGGAATCCCACAAACTCAGGTGGAATTAAGCTAGGGGTTCCGCCACCTAGGTAGATACTTAAGAGCCTTCTATCACCTAAGGAGTATCTCTCTATCCACCAATCTAGCTCTCTGATTAAGATCTCTAAGAAGTTCCTGTAAACCTTCAAAGGG
>JALUEN010000251.1:0-3088 GCA_027052755.1 bacterium
TTATAAAGCACTTGTTTGTGTTTTTCTTAACGGCGGCAATGATGCGTTTAATACCGTGATACCTACTATAAATGGAGTTAACGGTTATGATAATTACAGTAGCATTAGGTCATCTCTAGTTGTTAAATATGATAATCTAGCATCAAAACTACAGAATGATACTGATGGCTATATTGATTTAAGTAGCGGCAACCCTTATGCGTCTAATAATTCTGAAGAAGAAGCATACCTAAAAGGACTTTATCATTTAAACGATATGGATATAGGCATAAATGCCGTAATGCCGGAGTTTGCACAATTGGCAAATAGCGGTAAAGTAGCAATTCTCGGAAATATCGGCACTTTAGTAGAGCCGACTACAAAAAATCAGATAAAAAGCAAAAGCGTTGTTCTGCCAATCAATCTTTTTGCCCACAATCATCAAAGAAGAGTTCAACAAACAGGTGAAGCAAATAACCTTTTCAATTCAGGCTGGATAGGTAGGTTGTATGATCACTGGGGTGATGTTAATAGTGTAGGTCCTATAGGTAAAAATGTTTCATTTTCCGGTAATAATTATATGCTTAACGGAACAAATACGGATCCGATAGTTCTCTCAACAAATCCAAAAGGATATGATGGAAAAGCACCGGAGAATTTACGACAAGAGTTGAGTGAACTTGCATCTTCTAGGCCTCTTGAGCATTTTTATAATAAAATGATAAAATGAAAAAAAGTAAAAAAATAACTTATGATGAGATCTTAATATGGTAAATTCAGAAATATTTCAGGGCTTCGGGGAAAACTTCGTTTGTGTCATATAACCGAAAAACGATATCTAACATTTTTTAAAGGTCATTACTAGCGGTACTTAGAGAAGTACTCAGCTAATAAGTGCCCAGCTATCCAGGCTGCATGTTCTCCACCGTATCCACCTGATTGTTCAAGGAACACGGTAACTATCACCTTAGGATCCTCATAAGGGGCGAAAGCGGTAAACCAGGTATGGTTAAGACCCTTAGGGTTGTAAGCGGAGGGGAAGTTCTCACATGTACCGGTCTTCCCAGCCACCTTAACATCTATCCCCCTAGCTCTCAGGATTTTCTTAACCACTTTAGCCGTACCCTCTTCAACAGCTCCTAACATCCCCTCCCTTATAGCCTTTAAGTTATCTGGGTTAGCTCCCACAGGAGTTAATCTAACCTCCCTCCTGAAAGCTAGCCTAGGTCTAGGTATGTATCCAGTAGCTATCCCAGCGGTGTACCTAGCTACCTGAAGAGGTGTAACCAGGAGCATACCCTGACCTATTGACATGTTAACCGTATCGCCAGGTAGCCAAGGCTCATTGTAGTTTTCCTGTTTCCACTTAGGCGTGGGAAGAAGTCCAGGCTCCTCATATATCTCTATTCCGGTCTTTCTACCTACTCCCAGCTTAGAAGCCCACTTAACTAGGCGTTTCCATCCCAGCTGATAACCCACCTTATAGAAGTAGTAATCACATGAGTAAGCTAAAGCTTTCCTGAGGTTAAGGGGACCATGACCGCTCCTGTTAAAACATGGGAAGCCGTAATTCCCTATATAGTACATACCTGTGCAGTTGATTATCGTATAAGGGGTGATAATCCCCTCTTGGAGAGCAGCTAAAGCGGTAACTATCTTAAAGGTGGATGCAGGGGGATAGAGCCCAGTAGTAAACCTGTTCAGGAGAGGGTAAGGTGGAGCACTTAACTCGGCATATTCTTTACTAGAGAGACCCTTAACGAAAGCGTTAGGGTCAAATGTGGGATAGCTGAGAGCTACGAGAAGCGAGCCATCCGTCTCCATCATCACCACAGCTCCTCCCCAACGTCTTATCCCCTTCTTCACTAGCTCGTCCCACTTGTAATCCATGAGCTGATAAGCATACTCCTGAAGCTCAAGGTCTAAGGTGGTTACTAAAGTCTCTCCCTTACGAGGGGGGCTAACATCCTCTAGACGTATCGGCTTACCGGTAACATCCTGCAAGAAGATCTCCTCACCTGGCTCCCCCCTCAGCACATCGTTGTAAACACTCTCAAGGCCTCTCCTTCCCACATATTCAGTAGGCAAGATACCTCTTCTCAGGTCCTCCTCTGAAGGGAAACCCACGTAACCTATCACGTGAGCTGTAGAAGTATGAGTATAGCTTCTCAGGTACACAGGTTTCACTAATATACCGTACTTAGCTAAGCCCAGCTCAAGGATCCATGATGCCACCTCTGGGGGAAGCTCCCGCTTCAGGAGCAGGTCATACCTAGCTGAATTTAACTTAGATCTCAGCTCATCTAGGTTTAAGTTGAGAATATCTGATAAGATCTTTAGGATTCTCTCCCGTTTCTCCTTAGGCAACCTGCTGAACTTATATCTCTGAAGATAACAGCTAAGCACAGGTCTATCATAAGCTAGAACTCGTCCTCTCCTATCTACGATATCGCCTCTAGGCGGGGGTAATTTCACCCTTGTTCTAACTAGACTAAGCTTTCTCAGGAGAAACTCATTACTCTTCAAGACCCCTAAGGAGTAATACCTGTACAACACCAATAAGATCGCTATAATGAAGGTGAGTATGAGAAATCTTAACCTCCTAGGAGATGGTTCCTTTAATAAGTCCTCTGAAGATAAGTTCCACCTAAGTTTTAGCATAAGCCAATAGCCCTCCTATAAAAAGCATCGATAATAAAGTCAGCAGGAGAGAACTTGATATGTTAATGGGCGAGTCAAAGGCGAGCAAGCTGATTAGATAGAGGAAGGCGTACTTTAAGGTGAAGTACCCTAACAAAGTTGACATCATGTAAAGCTTAGAGTTAGGATTAAGCTCCCTAAGTAGCTCGTAGAGGAGGGCTAGCGCTAGAAGGCTTGAGGCTAGGTACGTACCGGCAGCTCCCAAGAGGAAATCCTCTAAACCTAGGAGGAGACCTAAAAATCCTAAGAGCAGATAATGGATAGTCTTTCGCTCATAGTGGGCAGAGGATAACAGGTAAATCAGGAGGGATTGGCCAGCAGATAACCATCCCGTTTCAGCTAATAACACGAGGAGTTTAAGGAGAAACATATCTCTCACCAAGAGATTATTTAGACTTTTCCCATTTAA
>JALUEN010000251.1:3098-5052 GCA_027052755.1 bacterium
CCGGGCAGGCTTCGAACCCGCGACCCCCTGATTAAGAGTCAGGTGCTCTACCAACTGAGCTACCGGCCCACCGTTATTTCCCTTCTACAAATGAAGGCATAATTCCTCCCAGGTAACCTAACAGTAACCCGAGTTCAGAGGAAGTCCTCGCAAGCAGATAGAAGATAGATTTCACAGATGATATTAAAGAGGGAGTGTTCCACGTGTCTTACCACCAACTCCTAAACTTCCTATCCGATTGGAGGTTAACCTTCTGTTTCGTTATAACCACGCTAATAAATATACTCATGGGGATAGCGATAACTCTGAGGATAGCTGGTGTTGAGACAGATAGGATCGCTGTCTCCTTTTCCCTCTTCAACCTGCTGGCATTAACAGCTAGGCTAGCGAACTTGCTTCAGTCCCCGGTATTAGGTAGCCTCGTGGACATAGCCTCCTCCACTAATAACATACCTAAGCTCAGCTTTCAACTTCACTTAATAATAATAGCCGCGACGCTAGGTAATGTAATAGCGGTTCTACTGTTCAACACATCTCAGGAGATATTCAAGAACATGATACTGCTCTTTGAGAGGACTAGGTCAATGCCTAAGATGTTAATGCAGGCTATCTTCACGCGAAAGGGTTGGATAGGTATAATCAGATCACTGAGAGCACCTAAGATATGGCTATACAGGGAGGATCTCAAAGCCCTAATGAAACCCTTTGTGATATATAACGCCCTAGTTACCGCTTTCTGGACAACAGGCGTGCTCTCAGCCATGTTAGCTAGCGCCCTTGAGCCTAAATATGCTAGAACCGCTATTCTGTTATCAGGTGTAGTAAACGGGATAGCTACAGTCCTGTTCACCCTAGCGGTTGATCCCCAAGTGGCTCACATAACTGATCAGATAGTGATCGGCGAGAGGCCTAAATCTCACATTTACGTATTAGCTACCCTAATAGGGATAGGTAATATAATAGGAACGATCCTCTCACACCTCATCTTGTATCCCGGAGCGGTACTGATAAAGGGAATAGCTTCAACGATAGGTAGTATGTGAGGATCTGAGGTGATGGAAGTGGTTCTTAACTGGATATTGTTCTTAGGAACAGGTGGAGGGAGAGTTGTAACCTCTAAGCAGTTCAGGCAAACAGGCGGTTTCATTGTAAGCTTAGAGAGAAATTTGTTCTGGTTTGATCCTGGGCCAGGAGCTCTGGTCCATGCTAGGAGGCTGAGGTTTCCCGTAGAGGACGTAAACTATATTGTTATCAGCCATAACCATTTAGATCACGTAAACGATGTGAACGTGGTAACTGAAGCTATAACCTTAAGGGCCTATGGAAACTTAACTGTGTTAGCTCCCTCATCTACCTTCAGCGAGAACGTCCTGTACAGCTACCTTCACGAGAGGCTAAAGCAAAAGGTAGAGCTAGATAAAGAGGTTCCTCCATTTAAGATAGGAGAGATCCAGCTAACCTGGTTTCAGCTAGAGCACACCACCCTCACCTATGGTTTCAGTTTCATTCATAATGGGAAAAAACTCCTAACCTATATCTCAGATACTGCACCATTTGATAAGTTAAGTGAATATATATCTGGGACTAGCTTCCTAGTCATAAACGTTCTCTTCCCTTATAGGGTGAACATCGGGAAGCACCTCTCAATACCGGATTTAGAGGACATCGTGAGAAAAGCTGAACAAAAGCCTAGGAGGATAATTATCACTCATTTAGGTGGTAGATACCTTCATGAGAACCTGATGTCCTTAAGTGAGGAGCTCTCAATGAGACTTCAAGTTGACCTTAAGTTCGCTAAGGATAACTGGATCTTCTTCCCTGATGGTCATCTGACATCCTACAGGAAGTACCTATCAAGTTCAGGTCAGACAAAACCTGGAGAAACGCTGTTCAAGAGGAGAAGGTAAAGATACTTTCAGAGATACTTTCAGAAAAAGATTTTCACCTATAAGAT
>JALUEN010000251.1:5062-7554 GCA_027052755.1 bacterium
TGGTAGATGTGGGAACCCTTCACTGAGAAAGCGAGGAAGGTAATAGTCCTAGCTCAAGAGGAGGCGAAGAGGTTAGGGAACAACTACGTTGGTACTGAACACCTGCTCTTAGGTATTCTAGCTGAGGGAGAGAGTATAGCAGCTAAGGTCCTGAAGAGCATGGATATAACTTTAAATAAAGTCAGAAGAGAGATAGAGGAGCTTATAGGCAAAGGGAACGCTAAGGTCTCTCCTCAAGATATGACCTTCACCCCTAGGGCGAAGAAAGCTATTGAATCAGCTCACGATGAGGCCAGGAGATTGGGGCACAGCTACATAGGTCCTGAACACCTGCTCCTAGGTATATTAAATGACACCGAGGGAGTAGCTATTAAGGTTCTCCAGAAGATTGGAGCTAACACTAATAGGATTAAGGAGGAAATTTACAGGTTTATCGGAGCAGATATAGCCACGAAGGCAACATCGCCTAGGGACTATCCAAAAACCCCAACGCTTGACATGTACGGTAGGGATCTGACAAAACTAGCTAGGGAGGATAAGTTAGACCCAGTAATCGGTAGAGAGAAGGAGATACAGAGGGTTATACAGATCCTGTCCAGGAGGACCAAGAACAACCCCGTCCTGATCGGTGAGCCAGGTGTAGGTAAAACCGCTATCGTAGAGGGCTTAGCTCAGAGGATAGTCAAGGGAGATATACCAGAGCTCCTGAAGGGGAAGAGGGTTATAGCTCTAGACCTAGCCGGTTTGGTAGCTGGTACTAAGTACAGGGGAGAGTTTGAGGAGAGGATGAAGAGAGTGATGGAGGAGATCAGGGAAGCTGCAGGTTCTATCATCCTGTTCATAGATGAGCTTCACACGATAATAGGAGCAGGAGCAGCAGAGGGAGCGATAGATGCTGCTAACATCCTCAAGCCCGCTCTAGCTAGAGGAGAGCTTCAAGCGATAGGTGCTACAACCGTTGATGAGTACAGGAAACACATTGAGAAAGACCCAGCGCTGGAGAGGAGGTTCCAAGCCGTTTACGTGGAGGAGCCAACCGTAGAAGAGACCATAAACATACTGAAGGGGCTCAGGGATAGATATGAGGCTCACCACAAGGTGAGGATATCCGATGAGGCTATAGAAGCAGCAGCTAAGCTGTCTCACAGGTATATCTCCGATAGGTTCCTACCTGACAAAGCTATAGACCTAATAGATGAAGCTGCTGCTAAGGTGAGGTTGAAGCTATCAAACGTTCCTAAGGAGCTTAAGGAGATAGAGAAGAGGCTTGAGGAGATCAGGAGAGAGAAAGAGTACCTAGCTCACTCCCAGGAGTTCGCTAAAGCCAGCAAGCTGAAGAAGGAGGAGGAGAAACTCCTCAAGAAGAAGGAGGAGCTGGAACTCAAGTGGAGGATAGAAGCTAATTCACCTGATAACCCTAACGCGGTGGTAACCGCAGAGGATGTAGCCGAAGTGGTATCCCTCTGGACAGGTATCCCAGTTACCAGGCTAACTGAGGATGAGACTCAGAAACTCTTAAAGATGGAGGAGATCCTTAAAGAGAGGATCATAGGTCAGGATGAAGCAATTGAGAGGTTAGCTAAATCCATTAGGAGAGCTAGGGCGGGGCTTAAAGATCCTAAGAGGCCAATAGGCGTGTTCCTCTTCCTAGGTCCTACCGGTGTTGGAAAGACCGAAACAGCTAGAGCGCTAGCCGAGTTCCTCTTCGGCTCCGAGGAAGCCCTCATAAGGATAGACATGTCCGAGTACATGGAGAAGTTCTCTGTCAGCAGGTTGATAGGAGCTCCCCCAGGATATGTGGGTTACGAGGAGGGTGGTCAGCTAACCGAAGCAGTAAGGAGAAGACCTTTCTCTGTAGTGCTATTAGATGAGATAGAGAAAGCTCACCCGGATGTGTTTAACATACTGCTCCAGCTGTTTGAGGATGGTAGGTTAACGGACAGCCAAGGTAGAACGGTTTCCTTTAAGAACACGATCATCATAATGACCTCAAACGTAGGTACCTCTGAGACGGTGGAGAGCAGGGAGCTAGGTTTCAGGACGGTGAAGAGAGAGGAAGACCTATCAAAGAGATATGAGAGGATGAAGAACAAGGTGATGGAAGAGGTCAAGAAGCTCTTCAAGCCTGAGCTGTTGAACAGGATAGATGAGATAATAGTCTTCAAGCCACTTGGTATTGAGGAGCTTAAGAAGATAGTTGACCTACTGATAAAGCCCCTCAAGAACGAACTTAAGGATAAGAGGATAGAGCTAGAGGTAACAGATGAGGTTAAGGAGATCATCGTTATGCACGGTTATAACCCCAACTTTGGAGCTAGGCCACTCAGGAGAAGCATCCAGGTCCTCCTAGAGGAACCACTCGCGGAGGCCTACCTCAGAGGTGAGATCAAAGATGGGGACAAGGTGAGAGCAGTGGTCAAGGAGATAGATGGAGAGAAGAGGATCACCTTTGAGAAAGTGGAGAGCGATAAGGAGAAGGTTGAGGTTAAGCT
>JALUEN010000252.1 GCA_027052755.1 bacterium
GATATACTGAAAGGTGAGTACCCCGAGGACCTTCAGGAGAAACTGGTTAAGAAAGCTGTAGAGTACATAGGGATAAGCTTTGATAGCCTGAGGATAGATAAGTCAGCCCACCCGTTCACCATAACGATAGGCATTGACGACGTTAGGATAACGGTAAGATACTCCCCAAAGAGCTTCACTGAATCCTTGATGGCTGCTTTACATGAGGGAGGTCATGCCCTGTACGAACTAGGCATAGCACCTATCCTAAAGGAGACGCCCCTAGGCACAGGAGCTTCCTATGGTATGCACGAGTCCCAGTCCAGGTTCTGGGAGAACATCATAGGTAGGAGCAAGCCCTTCTGGAGGTTCATCTGGACAGAGCTTACGGAGATATTCGGGGACAGGGTTAAGGGACACCCAGACGACTACTTCAAAGCTGTTAACCTAGTAAAGCCATCCTTCATCAGGGTTGAAGCTGATGAGGTAACCTACAACCTCCACATATTGCTTAGATTTGAGATAGAGAGGGAGATGATCAACAACCCAGACTTCCCGCTAGATTCCCTTCCAGATTTATGGAACCAGAAGTTCCAGGACTACTTCGGGATAGTGCCACCAGATCACTCAAAGGGTGTCCTGCAGGATATCCACTGGTCATTCGGAGCTTTCGGTTACTTCCCCACCTACACCCTCGGTAACCTCTACTCAGCCCAGTTCTACCACGCTCTGAAAGCTCAAGAGCCGCAGCTCTTTCAAGGAGAGCTCTCCACAGAGAAGCTGAGTCAAATCCTAAAGTGGTTCAGAGAGAAGGTACATGTTCACGGGAAGTCCAAACTGCCATCTGAGATACTTAGAGATGCTACGGGTGAGGATCTTAACCCAAATCACTTCTTAAATTACCTAGCTGAGAAGTACTCAGAGGTTTACGAGACCCAGATCTCATTAGAACCTGCTCTCAGCTAGTATCCATCCAGTTAGGAGGGGGCCTGTTGTGATTAATGGATATTTAGCTATACTTCTCATAATAGTTATCTCATATGTTATTGGAGGGATCCCCTTTGGGTTCCTCATCGGTAAGCTGTACGGTATAGACATTAGAAAGGTAGGTAGTGGTAACATAGGGATGGCTAACGTTTACAGGACGCTAGGTCCCCTTCCTGGAATAGCGGTGCTGATCCTTGACGCGTCCAAGGGCTTCTTCTCTGCCATGTTAGGCTATCACTTGAGTCAGGCTCTAGGAATCCCTTGGGATCCTAGCCTAAGCGCTATCCTAGCAGGAGCTGCTGCAGTCATGGGACACAACTGGTCCATCTTCCTAGGTTTTAAAGGAGGTAAGGGAATAGCTACCTCAGCAGGAGTGCTAGCTTACATATCTCCCCTGGTACTACTCATCGGCTTCTCAACTTGGTTCGTAGTTACTGCCCTAACCGGCTACTCAGCCCTAGGATCGCTATTAGGAGCAGGTGTCGGGGCTACCTTAGCCACGCTAGGTCTAATGGGATATGACTGGGCATTCAAGCTATTTGGGAACCAACCAGCTTACGCCTGGTTCGTTATCATCGCCGCCTTAGTAGCTCTTTACAGGCACAAGTCAAATATAGCTAGGTTGATCAGGGGAGAGGAGAACAAGCTGTACTTATTCAAGCGATCTTCAAACTCACAGGTAAAAGGAGAAGGAGACACCAACTAAACCACTAAATGAAGTAAATCGGAGGTGGAACTATGGCTAAAAAGAGCGCTAAAGTAGATCAGAAACTAGATCTAGATAGGATAGCTAAGATGAGAAATATAGGTATAGTTGCCCATATAGATGCTGGGAAGACCACTACAACTGAGAGAATACTGTACTACACAGGCAGGATAAAACGGATGGGTGAGGTAGATGACGGCACTGCTACCATGGATTTCATGGTACAGGAACGGGAACACGGTATAACGATTCAGAGCGCCGCTACCTTCTTCAGGTGGAAGGGCTATGAGTTCAACCTGATAGATACCCCAGGGCATGTTGACTTCACAGTAGAGGTGGAGCGAGCCCTGAGGGTATTAGTTGGTCTCGTAGT
>JALUEN010000253.1:0-954 GCA_027052755.1 bacterium
CATCCCCGCTCTTAATATCCCTTACTATAAGCTCAGCTCCTTTATCTCCTTTAAAGGAGATATATCCTATAAGGGAATCGCTGACAGCAGGTGTTAAGACCTTACCCTTATCCAGCTCCTTAACCTTCCCTGTAGCCATATTGAGGATCTTCACATAGGAGAAAGGTTTCCCTTTAGGATGAGAGATAAACGAGAGGTTCTCGGAAAAGTGTCCATATTGAACTATCTTTGAGTTCTCCTCCCTGTGGATAACCTCAAATTTTAAGGGCTGAGAGCTATAGTTAAACCTAGCTATGTAATCTCCTTTCGTTCCCCTGAGGATAGCGTAGATATAGTTCCCATATCCTAAGAGTCCCACGACACGAATCTTATCACCTGTGATCTCAGAAACCCTCTCCTCAAGCGTAGATACAGGGGTTATCTTATAGAAGGTGGATCTCAAGGTGTCCACGAGCGTGATGTAGATCTTTCCATCCGTGAACCCTCTCTTATCCCTGAAACCTGCTAAAGTTAAGAGGTAGTTTGAAGGTGAGACTAATGAGAAGGGAGCATCTGGTGATATGAGTATGGAGAACCCCTTAGGCTTCACCTCAGTTAACCTATTCCCCTGAAGGTAATACAGCTTAGAGCCATACAGTGAGTAAAAAACAGCAAAGCTCCCATCTGGTTTGTAGGTGGCTAGCGATATCCTCTTAAGAGGGGAGAGCTGTATAGCTTTTACCTCTCTATTCACTAGATCTAACTTGAAGAACAAAGCATCCTGTCCCCTCATCCTCTGAGCTATGAACATAGCTAATCCCTTAGGTGATATGTACAAGTGTGTTATGTGGCTATCAGGGTCAAGCCCATACTTCTTCAGCGTCTCTAAAGGAATAAATCCCTTAACTGAATTATAGGAGAGAACCTGTTCTTTTAGAGATGTACTCTCAGAATAAGCTTTCAAATGATACGGGA
>JALUEN010000253.1:964-2041 GCA_027052755.1 bacterium
GTATTAAGATCACTGCTAATTTGAAGCTTATTCTTATTAACTTCACTCCTTACACCCTCTATTTGGGGTTAGTTGTTTACTTTAATTTAAAAAATGGGGGGCAAATGCCCCCCATTTTTTTAGTTATAGTTTAACTAGACATTACCTTCTACTTCTTCCTAACACCAACGCTTAGGAAGGAAGAAGGCCACCACTCCCATATCAAGTGCTTAGTACCATCCTCAGTTATGTAGAAGGACTTCATCTCTTCATCAGGGACAACGTATATCTTAACGATACCATAATAGGAGACAGGCTTAACCTCCTCTGGCTGAGCTATAGCATCACCGTTGAGATCTCTCCAAACTACTAGTTTCTCTAGCTCCTTACCAGAGATCCAGTTATCCTTGTTCTCATCTACTAGAACGCTTAGCTTCTCAAAACCGTTAGCATAACCTATAGCGTTACTCATCAGCTCCATAGCGTCCTTAATACCATCCTCAGTCTTAAGAGCTAGAAGTCCATCATTAGGACCTATCCACTCAATTAAGTCTAGAACTCCATCAGCGTTGATATCAAAGAGCTTCGCAGACTTAACCTCAAAGAAATCATGAGGCATAGTTATACCCCTGGGAACATCAGCTATACCATTTCCATCCAGATCTAGAACTAGTGGGTCCTTCTGAGTGTAAGTAACGTTCGCTGTCTCTCTATAAGTGGTGTGAGTTTCTATGGTTCTCTCATGTGTGGTGTAGGTAGTAGTAACCACGGTTAGCTCTATATCTCCTAGATTAGAGGTCTCCGTTGACTGACTCACGGTAACCCAGGTCTGGGTATCAACAGTTACCTCCTCCCATTCCTTAGTACCACTGTAAGTTCTAGTATCAACAGTGGAATCTCCGTTTATGTGCCATCCTACAGTGATCCCGTAGTCATCCAGAAGGTTGTTAATCTCGCTGACGCTTGAAGTCCTACCGTTTAGAGTAGGGCTGTTGTGATAATATCTGTAGATGTTATACTCTTTTGTACCTAGGTCAACGGTGTTGTAGTACTCCACCTTGCCCTCGTAGACCCTCTCGTATTCCGTCCTGTAGGTCT
>JALUEN010000254.1 GCA_027052755.1 bacterium
CCTTAACACTTTACAATTGTCAGCTAGTTTATGTGAGGCTTAAGGAGGAAGTATTGCACAGGTGTAGAATAGTGAAAATGAAGCGGGGTCGTAGTTCAGCACGGCTAGAACGCTGGCCTGTCACGCCAGAGGTCGCGGGTTCAAATCCCGTCGGCCCCGCTTTTTTATTTTTCAGCGCTCTTAAGTTAAGCTTAAGTGAACCTTAGGTTAAGCTGAAGTTAAGCTTATATCCTAGGAGGGTGATGGGTATATGTGGACACTGATCCTGATAATAGCTATAATAGCGATAACTCTCCTGATACTATCCACCAGCCCTAGAGGGGGCTATCGCTTAAACGTCAACAGAGGTACTTTCTCCAGAAGAGGAATCAGTTTCACCGTTATAGGGATAACTCTCTTAGTTATCCTTGGTATAATCCTACTCAGATCACTGGTGATAATTCCACCAGGTAGGGTGGGAGTTCAAATCTTTTTAGGGAAAGTTCTAGACAACGTGTTAACCGAAGGCCCGCATATAGTCCTACCTATAATCCAAGTGGTAACTATGGATGTCAGAACTAGAGCTTACACCATGGGGAAAGCTACCCCTGAGATCAGGGTTGCTGGGATAATATCTGATGCTCCGATAAAAGTCCTCAGCTCCGATGGATTAAACATCACCTTAGATGTTACTGTGTTATACCACTTAGATCCCCAAGCAGCTCCTAAGGTATATAAGAAGTTAGGCATCTATTACGAGTACAAGGTTATTAAACCCGCAGTAAGGGAAGCCCTGAGAACAGCTGCAGTGAAGTATAAGGCTACTGATCTCTACTCCTCTAAGAGAGAGGAGTTTGTAGCCATAGCTACTGAGAGAATAGAGAAGCTTCTATCCAACGAGGGAATTATCTTAGAGAAAGTTCTCCTGAGAAATGTTGATCTCCCTGAAACAGTCAAGAAAGCCATAGAGGAGAAGATAGCAGCGCTTCAGGAAGCCCAGAGGATGAAGTACGTTCTAGAGAAGGAGAAGTTAGAAGCTAAGAGGAAAGAGGTAGAGGCCCAAGGACTAGCTAACGCTCAAAGGATAATAAACCAAACCCTCACCTCAAAATACCTCCAATATCTATACTTAACCACGTTAAGGGAGCTAGCTAACAGCCAGAACACTACGTTTATAATAACACCATTCGATAGATCACTTGTCCCACTTATAAACCTAAACCCAAACACGGAGAAGAAGAGATAAACAAAACAGAGATCTCTACCCCGGCCGTACGCCCCTCTCTTAAAACTTTCTCAAGCTATCTTAAAAATCTACTCTTTACATCTTTAGCGATCCTGTAAGCGCTATCAGGTTTAGAGAGGTTAGAGACCCTCTCCTCTAACCTCTTCCTTCGCTCAGGATCAAGCATCTCTTTAACGCTATCAATGAAATCTTGATCAGATTTAGGTACTAAGGCCACTCCAAGCTTCGCTAGCTCCCAGGCCATCGTCTCCTCTATGCCAGGTTGCGGGGTGATGATTATCATAGGTCGCTTCATAGCCAGGAGCTCAGTTGTGGTTAGTCCCCCTGGTTTAGTAATCACAAAATCAGAGGCAGCCATGTACTTGTACATGTCGTTTACAAAACCTTTTACTAACAGTTTTTTCTTTGTCTTCAAGTTCTCCAGCTTCTCCTTAGCTACCTTATTCTTCCCAGTTATGACTATTATCTGAAAGTTCTCAGGAAGGTTATCCAGCAGTTTAACCCAGTGTTCAAAATCAGTTAGCCCCAGCGATCCAGCAGTTATCATCAGCGTAGGAACGTTAGGATCTAAACCGAGATCCTTCCTAAACTCAGCTTTTTTAGCCTCTAGTTTAGAGTGTTTATCGAAAACGGGATCTATGGGGATACCGGTAATCTTCACCTTCCACTTAGGAACGCCAAACTTCACCAGTTGATCCCTCACGTTCTCGGTAGCCACGTAGTAATGTGAGATGTTCTCCTGAGCCCACATGATATGAGTTTTATAATCAGTTAAGACGCTTACCACAGGG
>JALUEN010000255.1 GCA_027052755.1 bacterium
CCTTAGGGGGTGTTTAAGTTGTCAGCTCACAGAAAGACTAGGTATCTTAGGCTGGAGGGAACTCTCAGTGATAGGATAAGTTGGGGCTTGCCTATGTTAGGGGCTATCTTCCTGATTGGTTTAGGGGTTTATAGTTTTTTCTCCTTCAGCTCACCGGAGTATGGAGGCGGAATGATAATTATGGGAATATTGCTTTTAGTTTTCTCCTGGAGGGAAGCTATCAGAGCGATATCTGGCGAGACCTTCTTGGTATTAGAGCGAGGGATAGTCTCTGAGAGGGCTTTCTCACCAAAGGGTATCACTCTCTGGAAGAAGTACTTAGATGATATCGTTGTGATGCTGTATGAGGTTAAGTACCTTAATCGCACGGAATACTCAACAAAGGTTAAGAGGTATTATGTATTAGATATAAGGTCTGCTGGCGCCCCATCTCCTCTAGACTTGCCCCTGGAAAGCAGGTACTCTAAGTCCCTCAGGTTTATGGATAGGTTCTCCTTATGGAAGATCATCTCGTCCTATAGCAGGTTACGCGTCATAGCTGAGGATATCGCTAATGCTCTCGGTATAGAGGTGATAGATGATGTTGCTATGAAGAGAATTTTACCTGGAGCTTACGGTGATACCTTGTTAGAGTTAAGGGAGAAGGGCGAGCTTAAGGCTAGACCTCTTGAAAACCTCCTAACTGATCTCCAATATAAACGGATAAGGGTGAGAAGATCAGGGAATATCATTGAGGCTTATTTCCCTTTAGGACTTAAGTGGAAATCGCTTTCCTTCGCCGTTCTGGTAACTTTTACTGGTATAATAGTTTACGCTATATTTAAAGCTGGAGGGGCACCTTGGTTAGGTGCTCTTATCTTAGCTTTTGGAGTGATCTGGTTGATCATCATCCTGATATCGTCCCTCTCAAGGTGGAGGATCGTTCTCACGCCAGAGCGCTTGATAGCTCAGTTAATAGCTTTAGGTTTTCTGCCGGTTATCTCGGTTTCTATTCCTATGGATAGGATTGTTGGCACGATCTGGGATAGTGAGGAGGATAGGGATCCTGAGGTCCTTATCGTCTTTTGGCGAAGGGGTGGAAGGGGCTTCCTGAACTTAGGGACTCTAAAGGGAGATTCTCACAGGTACTTAGATCACTTAATTAGGAGCTACATTAGAGACCTGATGTAAACCTTGATAAACAAAAAAGAGGGGGAGGGAATAACCCTCCCCCTTATATCTCTTATTAGGTCTTTATCCTATTTATACGGCTTTCCTAGTAGCTGCCATTACAGCTGCAGCACCTAATCCTATAGGTCCGAGTAGAGCTAAGTACCACCTGTGCCTTAGTACGTGTCCGAACCTCTTCCAGAAGCCAGCTCTAGGATCCTTCAGGTTCTCCTTCAGCTGTTTGGCGTTCTCTGGCTTCTTAGCATCAATATCAGATACGCTGTAGTTCCTCTGACCAGGTTTGTTCTCCCTGTAAACTACATGCCAATCCTTACCGTTGTTAGTGGTGTAGAAGGTGTCTCCGTCTGCCTGGAGGGCTTCCTTCAAGGTGTTCTCATACCTGTTGAATGACCTCTGTACTCTGCCCCTGTCGTCCATGTGTACGTGGTCTGACTTGTCTGAGGTGTAGATATCAACGCTCCTAACGACACCCTTAGGACCATCAGCCTGCATGGTTACCTTGGTACCGTCGGGCAATACAAAGGTAGCGGTCTTGTTCTTCCACTGCCACTGAGAACCGTCAGCTTCCTTAACGTGTGGATCACCGAATACCCTGGTAACCTTTCCATCAGGTGAGATTATCTTAACCTCATGTTTACCTGGCTGGTAGACTACTCTGTAACCTCCAGGTGTGGTGTAAACCTTAGTACCATCCTTGAACTGGTTAAGGTTTCCTATCTTAGGCTCGTATACTGGGGGCTGTGGATATATTGGACCAGGGTTGGGAAGTGGTAATGGCTGAGGCTGAGGTATTATAGGTGGGGTAATAGGTGG
>JALUEN010000256.1 GCA_027052755.1 bacterium
AAAGCTTTCGCTGTTAGGAGCTAGATCTGAGATACTATGCTCTGTTCTATTCTAGGGATAACAATGTCTGTAACCAGGTTTTTCAACCTTATGGTCCTGGTCATTGAGCCATAGCGGGGTTGATAGGTAACAGCGTCGTTCTCTGATATCTCATCTAAGTTAAGGGTAACAAAGGTCCTCTTTATCCTCTCAGCTTCCTCTTCATTAGTCCTGAGACCTATCTCTATATCATAGGTGATATTAAAGCTCCCAACTGGTAGAGTGAAGGAGAAGCTCGGTGATCCCTTGAAGTAAAAGATCACGTCTGTTGTACCATGCCCTAGATCTATGAGTAACGTACCGCTCTCCTTCTCCTCCTCGGTTAAGGTAGCTACGCTTGATGCTAAAGAGGTGGGAAATATGCCCTTATCATCAACTTTAAAATCCAACTCATTAAGAGCTCTGAGGAAGTTGAAAACAAGAGTCTCTGGTATGTAGAACATGAAAGCCTCTACCTCTAGAGAGGTGTTAGCTGTCATCCCTATGGGGTTCCTTACCCTGTGTCTATCATCTAGGATAAAGGCTCTAGGTACTACAGTAATTAACCTCTCATCTTTAGGGGGATCAGAAGGTTTAACGTTATCTAAGGCAATATCTATGTGTTCAGGAGTAACGGTACCTCCCTCTATCCTCACCTCTCCGTAACCTATCCTATAGGTTAAGTGTCTGCTGGAGATGCCGATGAAGATGTTTGGACTTATTCTTATCTTGTTCTCCTGCATCTCCTCTCTCAACATGCTTAGAGCTTCTAAGAAGGCTTGATAGTCAACTACCTCACCTTTCCTCAAACCACTGCTGGGGACCTCTGAGATCCCTATCAATTCCTTTACTTTCCCATCCTCAACCTCAGCGCTAGCTCCGACTAACTTGGATGTCCCTATGTCTATCGCTGTTATGACATCCTTTAACATGAATGAAGCCTCCTTAACCTTCTTTACTAAATATTTTTAGAAGTGAATAGGTTTTCCTTTTTAAGTTCCTTACGATATCTCTTTAGGCTTTAGGTAAAATAGACTGGTAAAGAGGAGAAAGGAGTAAATAGGAGAATAAGGATACTAGACGGGGCGTAGCTCAGCTTGGTTAGAGCGCGTGCCTTGGGAGCACGAGGTCAGCGGTTCAAATCCGCTCGCCCCGACTCTTATCACGGAACGAGGTGACAGCCTTGATAGAGACCTCCAGTTCAAAGGGAAAGGTTGGAGACCTCTCTAAAGCGCTCTATAAAATCCTCAACGCCGATAGTGTAGCCATACTTGGGCATCCGCATCCCGATCTAGATGCTGTCGCTTCAGCTTACCTGTTTTACTACCTCAGATCTAAGATGGGGAAAGCCTCATATGTCCTGATGCCACATGATCCTCCGGATAATGCTCTTGAGATCCTCAAGTGGTTAAAGCTTCCCTTACCTATTTATCCTAATAACAGGAATCACTTTGTCCCTGAGAACTTTGAGGTCCTTGTTGCCGTTGAGATGGGTAGTGAGAAGAGACTGAAGATGGCTCTTAGCTCTATAGATCTAGCCTTCAGTTACTCTGAAGTGGTCAACATTGATCATCACGCTTCTAACGAGGGATTCGGTAGCCTATACTACATTGATCCAGAAGCCCCGTCAAATACATCTATCATCTATCAGGGAATGAAATTGTTAAACATCTCACTTGATGAGATCTCCTCTCTCTTAATACTGATGGGTCTTATGGGAGATACTAATCTAATGACGAACCCAAACGTTACACCAGAGGTTCTCAGAACTACAGCTGACTTGATGTCTAATTTGAAGAAATATAAATGGTCTGATCTAGTTAAGCTCCTAAAAGCTAAGAGCGTAAAAGGTGGAAAGCTAGCTTGTCTAGTAGTAGAGAGAGCTACCGATAGGAAGATAAATGGGATTTTAGTTAGGGGATCGTTTATAACGCGTCAAGACTTTATCAGGTTTAACGCTAAGCCGGCTGATGCTGAGAAGTTAGTTGAGGAACTGTTTAACTACCTACCTATCCCAGATATAACAATATTGGCTAGATACGATTTTAACCTAAGTGGAACGAAGGTTAGCCTGAGAAGTGGAAAAACAGAGATAGATGTTGGAAGCCTTGCTTTGAGGTACGGGGGAGGCGGTCATAGAAACGCTGCTGGTTTCTCCTCTCCTAAATCCCCTGAGGAGATCTTAAATGAGCTATTTAAAGCTTTAGATGAGTACTTAGTGAAATAGATATCTGGGGGAGATAGCTATGAGAGGACAAGATAAGAAGCTCATTAAAGAGATCCATAGGGATTTAAACGGTTTCTTAAGTGTTTTGAAACCATCAGGTGTTACATCTATGCAGGTTGTTGAGTACTTCAAGAGTTTCCTAGGACGAAAGTTTAAGGTCGGGCATTGTGGTACCTTAGATTCCCTAGCCTCTGGAACATTACCACTGGCTTTCGGCAAAGCCACTAAGTTCATTCCATTCCTAGACGATACTAAGGAGTACGTTATAGAGGTGCTTTTTGGAATACGTACTGATACTGACGATATGGATGGTAAGATCATAGCTAGGGCTGAGCCTAAGCTAACAGAGGATGACTTAAGAGAGGTTCTGAGACAGTTTACAGGTGAGATAGATCAGGTACCGCCTAAGTACAGCGCTAAAAAGGTTTATGGTTACAGAGCATACCAGCTGGCTAGAAGCGGATATGATGTGGAGATTGAACCTAAGAGGGTAAGGATAGATTCCATTCAGCTCCTTAAGTTCTATAAGGATAGGTTTCCAAGGGCAATACTCTACGTTAGATGTTCTAGAGGTACATATATGAGAGCGCTGGCTAGGGATATAGGGGAAGCTCTGAAGATACCATCTACCCTTTCCTTTATAACCCGGACCTCAGCTTTCGGTTTCAGGATGGAAAACTCAATACTGCTAGAGGACTTAGAGAAGCTCTCGCTAAGCGAGAAGGTTAAGTACATCTTAGAGAGGTTGTCCCCACCGTCTGAGGTGTTATCACACTTGTCAACTGTTATCCTAAAGGATGACGCCATATTCAAGGTGAAAAACGGCTCCAACTTCAGTAAACATAACACTGTTACGGTCTTTGATAATAACAACAGGTACTATAAGGTAACGGATAAATCTGGAAACCTTATAGCTATAGCTTACAGTGAGGATGGAAGGTACTTTAAGCTGAAGAGGGTATATTAATGCTATGAACTTTCCCCTGTATGCTTTGATACTAGGAGCTGGGTTAGGAACTAGGCTTAGACCGATTACGCTTTATAAACCTAAACCCTTACTCAAGCTCTTGGGAGAACCACTTCTAGAGCTGATCTTAAAACGAATCCTTGAACTTAACCCTGAGGAGGTTTTCATAAACTCCTTCCACCTGTATGAGCTGTTGGAGAGAGAGGTTTTATCTCTGGGGCGAAAGTACGGGGTTAAAATACGGGTCTTCAGGGAAGAGGAGCTGTTAGATACTGGGGGGACCGTTAAGCGGATTGTTAATTACCTGAGCTCAAAAGGAGTAGAGGAAGCTAACCTGCTCGTTCACAACGGTGATGTTGTACCTCTAGTTCCCTTGAGGTCTCTCCTTAAAGCTCATTTAGAGTGGCGTTCCTCAGGTACAATTCTCTGTGCAAAGCCCTCTCCCCTGAAGGCTTTCCCATCAATGACTATGCCATTAAACACTTACTTAAGGGGGAACACCCTATTGGAAATCCCTAGTTCAAAAGGGAACTGCCACTTCTGTGGGGTTTACCTCTTAAACGTTAAGGACACCTTAGGGGTACTACCGGAGGAGGATAAGTTCTCCGTTTTAGAGCTGTTCAGACGATTGCCTACAAGGGCTTACCTTTACGAGGGGATATCCTGGGATATGGGAACCTTTAGGTCTCTACTAAGCGCCCTGGCAGATCTATCTCTCCTAACTGCTATCTCATTGAGAGCTTGATCCTCTGAAGGGGTATAAAGTGAGAGGGAGAAATATTACCTAAAATAAGCACTCAAGCGTTTTAAAGGTGTTTCCTAAAAACTCTCTTCTTGGGGGGCTATAATTATGGATAATCAGAGTAAGTACATGAAAGAGAAGGATGGAATGAAGTTCTGGAAGAGACCAGAGCTGAACAGGCCTCCTATATCAGATAAACCTCAGCTGAGATCTAGAGATAAGAGATACCTTGAGGATTACCGAGAGGAGTTAGTTGACCTGGAGAGGATGAGCTTGAGGGAGATAATAGAGGAGTATAAGGATAAGGTTAAGGTTCTCAAACTTCAGCTCCTCTACAGGGGATATACAGGTGAGTTAGTCCTAGAGAGAGGGATAATATCCTCTATAACTATGGCTGATTATAAAGATGATGATGCTCTGCTGTTTCTCACGAAGTTGACTAAGGAGAACCTGCTAGATTACCTCCCTAGATTTCTGATCAACCTCCTAGAAGCTAAGGGTAAGATGGAAGAGCTGAAGTCTTACCTTGAGGAACCAATCCTCGCTAAGGGTAGAGAAGAAGGCGAACAAGAGGTTTCTGAGACAAAGGACCTAGAAGCTTTAATGGAAGAACTTCTCAAAGACTTTGAGGAGCCTAAGGCGGATAAGGCGGCGGAACCTGAGGAGAGGGAGTTGGAGGTACCATTTGAGGAACCTATAGAGGAAGCTGAAGGTTCTGAAACCGCCGAAGGAGGATCTGGGGTAGAAGACGTGTCTCTGCTGGAAAAGGAGTTAGATAGCCTGCTTCAGGAGATAGAGGATGAGGGTAGAGAGGAAGAGGAAGAAGAAGAGGAAGAGTACCTGGAGATTGTGGATGAGGAAGATTTAGAAGCTGAATCTCTTGAGGAGTTAGAGGAAGCTCAGGAATATGAGAGAGAAGAAGTTGAGGAGCTTGAGCCTGAGACTACCCAGGACTTAATCCAGGAACTTAGCGCTGAGAATAGAGGGGAACTAAAAGTTACTGAGGAACTCATTGAATCTCAGCCTGAGACTGAGTTTGCTCCTGACCTAGAGGAGCTTGTCTCTGAAGTTGAATCTGAAGCTGAACCTGAGATTGGATCTGAGATTGGACCTGAGGTTGAATCTGAGGTTGAGTACGAGCTAGAGCTTGAACCTAGTTCTAACCTTGAGCCTGACCAACTTCAAGCTGAAACTAAGCTTGGTGAATCTGAACTTGATGAAGCTGAACTTGAGGTGGAATCTGTTGAGGTGAACCTAGGACCTTCTTCAGAGCCTGAGTCTCAGGATCTAAGCCAGGGATTCATTGAGGGTGCTATAGAGGAAACAGAGAGCTTAGGGTCAGAGGAAGAGGCATCTGAGAGTGAACCTGAAGCAGTGGAATTCCCTAAGGGAACTGCTACTGAGGAGATAATAGAGGAACCGGTGAGAGAAGAACTAGAGAGGGAGATAGTAACTTTGGAGGAGGAGTTAGATCAGCATAGAAAATTATCAGAAGTTAAATATCATGAGGGTGATTTAAGGGAGGTTGTTCAAACTCCACCTCTTCAGCGCGATAGGGATAAGGGAGAAGAGGACTTAAAAGGAGTTGACGGAGAGATGGGTATATCAGTTAAAGATAAGTTGAACGTACTCATTGATACCTTGCTCAGGATCCTGCCAGATCCTAAGTTTATCCTTGCTTTTAACAGGGACACAGGTGAGATCTATACCTCTAAGGGTATTGATGATCCCATGATGGCAGATTTCGCTGTGGCTACATTAATAGAGGTTATAAAGAGTTTTGGAGAGATCGGTAGGTTCACAGGTATCGGTGAGGACTACTCGCACATAATCCTGGAAAAGGACAAGGTGTACCTGCTTGTCTTCTACATAGGAAACGTAGGAATAGCTATAGCCTTCGCTAAGAAGGCTAGCTTGTCAGTTATACTTAACCTGCTGAATAAGTATAAAGCGAGAATACTCTCATCTTAGTGAGGCGGGGGTATTAGCCATAAAAAATGGCTCTAAACTATATTCCCCTTAGATCAGATACTCTAAGCGAGATAGATGAGCAACTTTTAGAGGCTTTCAGGCGTTTTGGAATAGAGCTAGAGCTATTTTTTGAATATTACCTCCTGTACTCACCTAGGAACATCTACCTTCTCAAAGCTCCAGAGGAGGTAGAGCCACTATTGGAGATCTTGTTAACTAATCCTAATAAGATCAGTTACTATGGACTTCCAGCTTTCCAGCGAACACCACTGGGGTGGAAGCCATCAACTAGGTTCGCTCAGAGCTTTGGTCATTTCTTTAAGCGGAACTATGTCAAATTGCTATCTAAGGATCTCCTGAGGAGGTTCGTAGAGAGTTATCCGATAGATCTCACTGGAAGCTCAGAGGTTCAGAGTTCTCAACTTGAAGACGGTTGGGTAGTAGCTCTATGGGAGAAATGGGTTATCGGTGTAGGTACTTACAAGTCTGGGATTATAAGAGGTCATATCCCTAAAACCTGGAAGAAAGAGCTGTTAAGCTTCCTTTAGGTTTAATATGCCAGCGCTAAACAGATTATCCTAGCACTTGGGTATATCTCCTTTAGGGCTCTAGATGCTGAGTTTAGAGTAGCTCCTGTTGTTACCACATCATCTACGATTAAGATATGGCTTGGTGGAGGATAAATAGCTACTCCCCTGAAGGCTCCTCTAACATTTTTCAAGCGTTTAGGAAGTGGCAGGACCGCTTGTTTCTCCGTTAGCTTATTCTTTAGTAATAAACTTGAGAGGATAACCCGATTTAATGGTTTAAGGGCTCTGTGAACTGCTCTTGATAACTCTAAACTTAGGTTTAACCTACGCTCTGAGGGGTGCTGGGGTATATAGGTTACGTGCACTTCTTTAGCGTTGATTAACTTATCTCTCTGGATAGCAAAATAGAGGAGATCAGAACTGCCTTAAATACACTAAAAAACATCTCTTCCAACACAACATCAATTGAAGAAGTTGTTGAAGAACATCTTGAGAATATCAATACTTTCACGGAGGAAGGATATAATCTGACGAATAACATCCTTATGGCTTTGAGGTCGTACATAAAAATGGAGGAATACACGACTATATGCAATGAACTGAGGTTTTTCTATGACCTCAATGGGGTTTTAAAAATAATAAACATGACAAGGGATAGAATTGTATGGTGGATTCTAAATCCAAATGAAGAGCTTGAGATGGAGATTTCAAAACGCTTTGAAGAGATAAAAAGGAGAATCAGCACTCAGGTAAAGCCAGTGAGAGTTAGTGTAATTACACAGGATCCCTCAGACAACAGGATATGGCATATGCTACAGAATGATTGGAGCACACTTGGACCCATCGG
>JALUEN010000257.1:0-484 GCA_027052755.1 bacterium
TAGTTGATGAACTGCTTAGTAGATACGGGAAACCTACTTTAGAAGATTTAATTATCAAGAAGATCATTGAGCAGGAAGCAGCAAAAGAGGGTATTCAGGTTACAGAGGATGAGATAAAGAAAGCCATATCTAGGCTTGAGAAGCAGGTCGGTGGTAAGGAGAGCTTGAACTTAAGGCTTCAAGGTAGCAATATCTCTAGGAAAGCTCTTGAGGAGGAGGTGAAATACCAGATCCTCCTTAAGAAGCTTATATTGAAGAGGGAGGTAGATCCATCGGATCTGAAGATATACTATGAAACTGAGTTGAAACCTAACGGGCCCTTTGCAGAGGTATCAATTATCGTGGTAACTGATAAGAGGTTAGCTGACTCAATAGTTAAACAGGCGAAGTCTGGAACACCTTTTGAGAAGTTAGCTAGACAGTACAGCATGGCAGCGACTAGCAATTTAGGGGGAACGCCTCCAAACGGTTACGTAGGAATAAT
>JALUEN010000257.1:494-1109 GCA_027052755.1 bacterium
GAATAATAGGAAAGAAGCAGGTTGAGTCTGGTGCTCTCTTGAAGAGTTTTATCCCTCCACAGCTATCTAAACCTATCTTCTCCGCGAAACCTGGACAGATAGTTGGACCTATAGAGATAAAAGCTAGAAATGGTGAGAAACTATACTACATCATAAAGGTAGATAAGATAATGAACGATTTTGATTCAATGAAGGATATAGTGGAAGACATGGTCGCTAACGCTAAAGCTCAGCAGTTTCTAATGAAGCTGAGGAGAAAAGCTAATATAGAGAGATTATGGTCTCCTGATAACAGCGACTTAACTGATAACTCCCCTAACGCTAGCGCTAACTCTAATAAGTAAGCGAGGTAGGGGGGAACTTAAATGGATATCGGGTACATCATCTACTCTATGGTAACTGATATAACTGAGATGCCAACAAAGTTATCAACTCTTATAGTGCTTGTGATTTTTGCTTGGATACTCTTCAAATATATGAGATATGCTAGGGAAGGTAAGGAGGAGAAGCTCTTCATCAGGAAGATAGCCGGCCTTAACGCTATAGATGAGGCTATCGGTAGGTCAACAGAGCTGGGGAGACCAGTTCTCTTCGTGAACGGTATCCTAGACGTTG
>JALUEN010000257.1:1119-5442 GCA_027052755.1 bacterium
CTACCTTAGAGCGGGAAGACCTGACCTGTACAGAGCGGATAGAATCTTCTATCTGACCGATGACCAGTTCGGATTTGCTGCAGGTGTGGATGGAATCATGAGCAGGGAAAAACCAGGAGCTATATTCCTATTAGGAGCTTTCTACGCTGAATCCCTGATCTTAGCTGAGACAGGTTACTCTGTTGGAGCTATACAGATAGCGGGAACTGCCATGCCTGCACAGCTCCCATTCTTCGTTACTGCCTGTGATTACACCTTGATAGGAGAGGAGCTTTACGCTGCCTCCGCTTATTTGTCCAAGAACCCGCTGGAAAAGGCTAGTTTGAAAGCCCAAGACATGGGTAAGTTCCTATCTATGATAACTATACTGGTTGGAGTTACCCTTAAGATCGGTATAGAACTAACTAAAGTCTTTAACCCTGCTTTATCTCAGAAACTGCAGTCAGTTATGAACGTGCTCCTGAAATACCTTGGAGCATAGCATTCTAGGGGGGAGAGCATATGAGAAGAGAACTTCCAATGTTAATAACCTTGTTCACAGGTACAGTTATAATATTGGACTTCTTCTTCCCTTCTATAATGAAAGGGATCACGGATGTGCTCCAGAGGTGGGCTATAATAATCTTTGCTTTCGCTATAATGTTAGGAATACTTAACCTGTTCCTGATACACCTGAGGAAACTATTGGAACCATCTACTAAGCCCCTTGACCGTGGAGCTAGCGCTTTGCTCATAATAAGCTTGATAACAGCTGTCCTCTTAGGTCTAATCTATACCAATGAGCCTGACATCGTGGAAGCTTACACACTTAAAACTGAGATAGTGGGTGGGTTAGTGCTCCCCTATATCGCTAGGATCACCAAGGACTTTAACCCCTTCTCAGTGTGGATATTCAACGCTACATACACTCCGCTCCAAGCTACGATGTTCTCAATGCTGGCTTTCTTCATCGCTTCTGCTGCCTACCGTGCTTTCAGAGCTAGAAGTTTTGAAGCTTTCCTGCTACTAGTTGCTGCAGTCTTAGTTATGCTAGGACGAGTTCCCCTTGGTATATACCTGCTAGGTAAGCTCTTTCCGTGGATACCAGCAGATGATATAGCGAACTGGATCATGATGATACCTAACACAGCCGGTCAGAGAGCTATTTTAATAGGTGCAGGTTTCGGAGCAGTAGCTGTCTCGCTAAAAATACTGTTAGGAATAGAACGATCTCACCTAGGTAAAGCTGAGTGATTTTATTAAATAATTGAGGTGATATGAATGACTACGACGTCTGAGGAATTAAGAGATTGGGTAGATAAAGAAGGCTCTCTTAACCTGAAGGGGAACATAGGTGGGCTTATAGCTTACGTTTTTCCACCTATCTCTAGCTTGATAGTCTTCCTCCTGGAGAAGGAGAATCCATATATCAGGTTCCATGCAGCTCAGGGACTGGTGCTCTTTGGCGGTTTTACTGTACTCTACATAGCTATATCAATCCTGTTAACGCTCTTTGGGTTGATCCCTGTTATAGGAACCATCTTCTCTGTGATAGTTGGAATATTGTTTAGCTTGTTGGGAACTCTGCTCGGGCTAGTCCTATTTATACTCTGGATATACCTGATGTATTAAGCTTTTTCTGGAGAGCCTTTAGAATTGCAAGTAGTTGGTAGATATGCTTGGGTTTTAATGGGAAAACAATAAGTTAAATTGGATATAGAATTGGAGGGATAGGGGATGAAGGCTTTACTGAACACCTTGAGGAAATACCTGCTGGTCTTAGAGCCTATGTTTAAGGTTCTGAAACAGGTTAACAGACATACCGTGTTCCTGGTCTTAGCTATCCTCCTGGTTATAAGCCTGCTCTTATCAAAGAATAAAGCTATCCTTGAGTTTACGGAGAGGGCTACTAAAATGGATACCTATGAGAGGAGGGCTTTCCAGTACGTTCAGGACCTCCCACCAGGTTCAGTCGTGCTCTTATCAGCTGATTACGGACCTTCTACTAGACCTGAAGCAGAACCTATTGCCGCAGCTTTCATAAAACACTGCTTTAAACGGGATATAAAGGTAGTTACCATGGGTCTCTGGCCTGATGGGGCTCAGCTGATAAGTACAGTGATAGAGAAGATAGCTATTGAGTACGGTAAGAAGAAGAACGTGGATTGGGTTCACCTGGGATACTCACCTGGGGGAGTGGTAGTCATTAAACAGATGTTCATAGATTTTAAGAAGGTTTTCCCTAGAACAGCTGATGGAATAAGCACTTACGATATCCCTATCCTTAAAGATATAAGAACTGCTAAGGATTTCGCTCTGATATTCTCTGTCTCCGCAGGTGATCCAGGGGTTAAGACCTACGTTAAGATAGCTAACGGAGAGTACGGACAAGTGGTGATAGGAGGCGTAACCGCAGTCTCAGCCCCGGAGATATACCCATACCTTCATACCGGTCAACTAATGGGATTGTGGGCAGGGCTTAAGGGCGCTGCTACCTATGAGTTCGCTATAAAGGAGCCGAGTGTAGCTGCTGAGCTCATGTTCCCCCAATCAGTTATACACATAACTATCGTGCTCTTCATAATCACAGGTAACCTGGTGATGTTATATGATAAATATGTGAAAAAACTGTAAATAAAATGTTACCTTAAGCGGGTTTGCTTGAAATACTCCCCCCAAGATCTTATTATTTCATTGGAAGGTCTAATTCTGGGGGGATCTTTATGAGGAGATTTTTTAAAGAAAAGGGATATACTCATTGGAGTATATGGAGTATATATCTACTCGTGTTTTTTGTTAGCTTTCTGACCCTTACTAAATGGGTTTTCTCACAACCAGTACAGGCTCCTATGCCTTTAGGATCAATCAGGGTTCAGGTTACACTTGAGGACTTCGGTAACCCCTTTACAGGACTTATGTTGAATAACATCTCAGTTAAGCTTGAGAGGGTTAACCCTCCTGGTCTTCCTCAGGAAGCGATCACTGACTTAAAGGGGATCGCGGTGTTTAACAACCTTCCCCCAGGGGTGTACAGGTTAATTATATCTAAAAACGGCTACAGAACTCAGATAGTGCAGGTAAACCTTAAACCCGGCGAGACCAAGTTCATCATGGTAACCCTTGAAGCTGTCGTGAAGAAGAACCCTATAATAGGTCGTAGGACTGTTGGTAACTTCTACAACCCAGCTGAGGATAAGGTGTACGTGGCTTACGCTAGGAAGAGTAACCTCCCACCTGGGGTACCTGATGTGGGTGGTGAACTCACCGAACGATCCGCTATACTGCACGGTTGGAACCCACTTGAAGAGGAGTGGAAAATGGAGAAGTACATAAAACACGCTAGAGCTGATCAGAGACTTCTCCTATTCGCAGTTAACGGTTTGGCTGTGCTGAGCCTACCTAACGATGGAAAGGTTAAAGCTGCGGTACCACTTCAGGAATACAAGCCATACCTGATTTATGCTCACCCTAACTTCAAGAAACTTTACGTGCTAGATATGACCGGTAAGTTCTTATCTATTAGTGTATCTGATGATCATAAGATATTGAACCAGTTTAGTTTAGGAGCTAACGCTTTACCAACGGATATAAAGTACTTTGGGGGAAAACTATATATCACGGCTATGACACCTGATCCTGAGATCATCCTAGTTGATGCTTCAAGGGATATACCTATAAAGAGCGTGAAGCTACCTCCTATGAGCAACGGTGTTATGGGGCAGGTTTTCGGTATTGACATTGCCTATGACGGATCTAAGGTATTTGTATCATACGGAACTAGTACCCAGGGAGAGCTTCTAATCTTAGATCCCCATAGCCTGAGGGTTGTCTCTAGGGTTAAGATAGGAGCTCAGCCTATGGGAGTTGTATCACCTGATGGCAGAAGGGTATACGTGGCTAATTACTCAGACAACAGTGTATCTGTGGTTGATGCATGGCGATCAAGGGAAGTGGGACGAATCCATACTGGTATAAACCCCTCTAGGATATTACTTCACCCATCTATAAGATACATCTACGTATCCAACAGGGGGTCATCCTCTGTGTCTATCATAGATGTGTTCACTAACAGAATACTAGCCAATATTCAGGTAGGGGATGGTCCTACCTGGATGGATTGTACTCCTGATGGCAGGAGGATATACGTTGTTAACACCAGTTCAAAGAACGTTAGCGTTATAGATGGTAGGAGAAACGTAGTTATAGCTAACTCTCCTGAAAACCCGTTTAGCACGCCTTACAGTGTGGCTGTCCTGAAGAACTAGCAATTCTAAAACTATCATCTAACTTCACTTTAGCTATCGGTATCTCACCTCAAGTGCAAACACTCTATAAGTCTTTAAA
>JALUEN010000257.1:5452-7236 GCA_027052755.1 bacterium
CTTCTGGTATTTAGCTTTCTCTTCTGGGTTTTCTAAATACTTTAACCACATATCTAGAGCTGATAGTAGCTCTCTAGAGGTGTCCGTTACTTCCTTGGATAATTTGCTGAACCTTTCCTTGAAATCCGTTGTGGTCAGCTCTCCGTTTAGGAATGAGGTGAGGAGCTCTATGAGTCCTGAGAGTCTATCCCTTATCATCAACATGATGGAGAGGCTCTCCAGCTCCTGGATGCTCTGTGAAGTGAGGAGTAAGTACAGCTGATCAGTAGCTTGGTAGTTCTCAAGCATCTCCTCTAGCTGAGAGAGTGCCTCCTCTAACTTCTCTACCGCTTCGGATAGGAGGTTGACGGTATCCTCTTCAGTAAAGAGGCCTTCCTCTAAACCGGTAACTGTTTTTATTATCCCTTTGAACAGAGAGGCGAAGTCTTCTTCAGGTATATCTAAACTATCTCTGAGCTTTCTAAGATCAGCCAGACTGTTCTCAAGTCTCTCCTTGAGATTCTGGTAGTTCTCCTCCCTGACCTCTTTTGGAGCTAACAGCTCATCTGGGGAGGCAGGTAATTGCACCTCTTTCATCAGAACCTTTGCTCTCTCAAGCTCCTCTAACTCTTTCTCCAGCTGTTCTAGTTCCCCCCTCAGCTCCTCTATCTCCTTGGTCAGCCTCTCCCTCTTCTGTTGGGATAGGTAATCCTCCCCCTCTACCTTAGCTAACTCTTCCTCTTTCTCCTTTAGGCTCTCTTTTAGCTTAGAGATCTCTTTCTCTAAGCTATCTATCATCTCTGGTATTGAGTTAATTGAGTCCTGAATTAACTCTCTGAAAACCTGATAAGCTGGGTTATCTAAATCACGGACGATGAAGTTCATAGCCTATGCCCCCCTTTTTCCTTTATCAGGCGGTCGCTAAATCCATGGAGATATCTCCTATTACTGTCCCTACAAGGGATACAAAGGAGAGCGCAACTCCCCAGACCTTAAAAGTTGTATCTACTATATTGAGGAAATCGTTCACAGTAGCCGTAGTTGCGTTCCCTGATAAACTGGTTCCCGCTGTCGGCGCAGCTGCTAAGAGTGATCCTATATGCCCACCTAACGATCCAGCGCCCACAGCTATGGTGAAAGCTCCCTCAGCCATGTTTAAAGCTGCTATCATGTTATCAACCTGTGAAACTGAGCGTTTCATCGCTATCGCTATATCCTTAAATATCTGCCTATCAGCTGATACCTTCGTGGCCTCCATCTTCTGTATCTCTTTCTGTCTGAAGAAGTTACCGACGGTTAGGCTGTAAGCTCCCTCAACGAAATCCATTGCTCCAGCAACTATATCTAATATACCGGTGGGATCTACCTCCATAATCTTAGCTCCAGCTTCTGCTACATTTCTACCCCTAGAGGTTAGTAAGTGTCTAACTATTCTCCTCCTGAGGTTCTTGTTACCCCTTATAGTGTTAACTACCTCTTTCATTATATCCCAGATGAATTTCGCTGTCTCTTTTATAGCTGTGAGAGCTGATTGGAAAGCTTTCTTGAACTCCTCTAAACTTTCGTTTAATTCCCTCTGTGCTTCCTTAGGGTTACCTATTAGGTAATCTAGGAAGGATATAATGCTCTTTACAACACCTCTTGCTGTCGCAATACCCGCTAATTTTGAGGCGGTTAAAATCTTCTTAGCGCTCTCTATTTTCTGATATATACCTCCTATAGCGCTAACCTCGGAGAGGGTTTCCTTTATCTTCCTGTTGCTTAATAGGTTATCCACTTTACTCGTTAGCGTGTTGACTGTGTTA
>JALUEN010000258.1 GCA_027052755.1 bacterium
TAGAGGTTAAAAACTCCCAAATCGGAGAAGGTAGTAAGGTGCCTCACCTATCCTATATCGGCGACGCGATCATTGGGAGGAACGTTAACGTAGGAGCTGGAACGATTACCTGTAACTATGACGGTTACAGGAAACATCAGACCGTTATAGAGGATAATGCTTTCATAGGCTCTAACACCAGTTTGGTAGCTCCGGTTACCGTAGGCGCTAAGAGTGTTACCGGAGCAGGTTCAGTGGTAACCAAGAATATACCTCCTGAAGAAGTGTGGGTTGGAAATCCAGCTAGATTTTTGAAAACCAGGGGAGAATTAGAGAGTAAGTTGACCTCAGAGGAGATCTTAAGATAACCTGAGAGGTGAGAGGAATGGAGGAACTATCCGGCTTAAAGCTTATAACTGGTAACGCTAATCCTGAGCTGGCTAAGAAGATAGCTAACATCCTAGGTATTGACCTCACCCCTAGTCTAATAACTAGGTTCAGCGATGGCGAGGTGAGGGTGAGGATCCTTGAGAGCGTTAGAGGACACAATACCTTTGTCCTCCAACCTACCTGTCCCCCAGTTAACGATAACCTGATGGAGCTTCTTATAATCATTGATGCGCTTAAAAGGGCTTCTGCTAAGAGCATAACTGCTGTCATCCCTTACTATGGATACGCTAAGCAGGAGAAGATAACCGAGGGTAGGGAGCCTATATCAGCTAAGCTAGTAGCTAACCTGATAACCGTCTCAGGAGCCGATAGAGTTATCCTCATTGATATTCACGCCCCAGCTATACAAGGTTTCTTTGATATACCAGTGGATAGTTTAACTGCTATGCCTATCCTGGAGAGCTACTTCAAATCTAAAGGGTTAAGTGGTCCTGGTGTGGTGGTGGTCTCCCCTGACGCAGGAGGTGTAGCTAGAGCTAGGAAGTTCGCGGAGAGGTTAGGCAGTCCTCTCGCTGTCATCTTCAAGAGGAGACCAAGGGTGGAGGAAGTAGAGACTATGGAGGTCGTCGGAGATATAGAGGGTAAGATAGCCATATTGTTTGATGACATGATATCCACCGGTAAGACCATCATCAAGGCAGCGGAGAGGCTTAAGAACTTAGGGGCTAGATCCATATTCGTTGGCGCTACTCACCCGGTCTTCGCAGGAAGAGCAGTCCAGCTCCTCCAGAAAGCACCTGTTGAGGAGATAGTCGTTACTGACACAATCCCACTACCTCCTGAGAAGATATTCCCTAACCTCAAGGTACTCTCAGTAGCTGAGTTACTAGCTGAGGTAATTAAGAGGATACACCTCAATATCTCGGTAAGCGAGCTATTCCTCTGATTGATAACTCTGAGAGGTGATAGAGGTGGACGCTTTGGGATCTAAAGCTAGCGCTAGGTTTGTCCTATTAGATACCTTGAGCCTGTTCTTCAGGGCTTATCACGCACTTCCTGAGCTAGGACAGGGAGGGAGAAGTCTTCAGGGAGCTTACGGTTTCACAAAGATGATCCTTAGAGCCTTCAAGGATACAAAACCTACCAACGTTATAGCTTTCTCTGACAGGGGACGCTCCCAGAGGGACCTCACGTATAAGGGCTATAAAGCCACCAGACCTGAGGTAACAGATGAGGTGAGATATCAGATCAAGGTTACAGAGGAGATCTTGAGGAGTTTGGATATACCCGTGGTTGCTCTAGAGGGTTTTGAGGCTGATGATCTGATAGCTACGACGGTTAAGAAGTTATCCGAGCTCTCTGGTTACCTGACGTTCACCTTCACCGGTGATAAGGATCTCTTAACACTCTTGAGGTATGGATCTCCAGGATCTAACTTCCTGCTCCTCCTCAGGAGGGGAGTAGTTGAGTACAAGAGCTACGATAAACACTCCTTTCTGAAGGAGTACGGATTTCCTCCAGAGCTTTACCCAGTCTATAAAGCGCTGGTAGGAGATCCCTCTGATAACGTGCGGGGGATAGAGGGGATCGGTGAGAAGAGGGCTAAGTCCCTCATAAGGGAGGCTATAGAGAACGTTGTCGGAGCCTCGGGCGGCTTAGAGGAAAGTGAGCTCCTGGAATTAGTCCCCCAGAACCTAGATTCTATCATTGACTACATAAAGAAAAGGGTATCCCTTAAGGGAAGAGATGCGCTTAAGACCTTTGAGATGAACCTTCAGATCCTTGACCTCAAGGACGACGTAGAGATTCCTGACTTGGATGACCTCATACTAAGTAGGTCTAAGTTCAAGGGAGTGAACCTAGCGAGCTTTAAGGATAAATTAAGGGAGCTTAACTTCAAGAGCATACTGAAAACTATAGGAGAGGAGCCTAGCTCTAAGTTCAAACAGGCTAAGCTCTTTGGATAACTGGGTAACTGACATGATGAATCTGAGGGATCTAGTAGAGGTAGCTGAGGGAGAGGTTAAGATACTGCTTCCTGAGTACAGAGAGTTTAGGGGACCGGGTAGTTCTGAGATGCCCGTCTTCTATAACCCCACTATGAGGATTGACCGGGACCTGCTGGTAAGAGTTGTTAAGTTTTACGCTGAGGAAGGCTGGGTTTTTCTAGATGGTCTAGCTGCTAGCGGTATCAGGGCGCTCAGAGTTGGAAGGGAATCAGGAAAGAACCTAAAGCTTCACGCCTGCGACCTTAATCCATTAGCTGTACAGGTTATGAAGAGAAATGCTGAGCTGAACGACCTTGAACTAGCAGTGCACGAAAGGGATCTGAACTCCCTGATCCCTGAGCTGAGACCGAACTTCGTGGACATAGACGCCTTTGGAACATCTGTACCTTTCCTGGACGTAGCTATTCAGTACATCAGACATAAGGGAATCATCGCGATAACTTCCACGGATACATCGCCACTGGTAGGAACCCATCCAAAAGTCTGTTTAAGGAGATATCTAGCTAGGAGCTTGAGGACACCCCAGAAGCATGAGGTAGCTGTCAGGATACTCCTGGGATATATCGCTAGGACTGCAGCTAAGTACGATAGGGGGATTCAACCGGTTCTCAGCTATCGCGGAAAGCACTTCTATAGGATATACTTCAGGGTCCTTGATGGGATTAAGAGAGCTGAGGACTCGCTGAGGAGGTTAGTTTACCTAAATCCTCGTTCCTTTGAGGCCTTCAGGTTAAGCTCTTACCCCTATTGGTTGAATCATGAGCTGATAGGTCCGCTTTGGAGCGGTTCTCTAGAGGATGATGATTTGTTAAGCTTTATACTGAGGGATCTCAATGAGAGCTCCCCTAGGACTTTCTCAGAGGAGACATGGAGGTTGGTTAGGCTCTTAGTTAACGAGAACATCAGCTTCTTATTCTTTGAGCTTCCCTGGGAGTGTAAGAACCTGAAGATCTCTATCCCACCTCTTAAGGTTATAGAGAGGGAAGTTAGAGCTAAGGGATACAGGTTTGGGAGGACGCACTTCTCTGAACAAGGGATAAAAACTGACATGGACAGGGAGAGCTTTAGAAACCTTCTCCTAGCCTTAAGTGGAAAATCAAGTAATTAGAGAGGTGAGCTTAAATGGGATTATGGGAGAAGCTTAAGGATGCCCTTAAGAAGAGCAGAGATAAGATAGTTAAGGGTTTTAAGGATATCTTCAAGAGGAGAGAGTATGATGAGAGCTTCTGGGAGGACTTAGAGGAGACGCTAATACTAGCGGATGTAGGGCCGGAGACATCTGAGAGGATAGTGAGTTCCCTTAGGAAAAAGCTCAAGCGGATAAAAACAGTAGATGAGCTTGAGGAAGCTATCGTCCAGGAGCTACTCACCCTCCTTGAGGAGAACAAGACCCCTGAGGAGGATAACCCCTTTTACCCACTCGTTAAACCTAGCTCTAAACCGCTAGTGGTGATGATATTGGGAGTTAACGGTACCGGTAAGACTTCTTTCTCTGTGAAATTAGCTAAGTACTACAAAGATAAGGGTTTGAAACCTATCATAGGCGCATGCGATACCTATAGGGTCGCTGCTATTGACCAGCTGGTTGAGTGGAGCCAGAGGGTGGGAGTTGAGGTGATAAAACAGTTTCAGGGCGCTGATGCAGCTGCTGTCGCTTACGACACGGTTAACGCTGCTAGATCCAGGGGATACGATATCGCTATACTTGATACAGCTGGAAGGCTTCACACACGCGATGAACTGATGAGAGAGCTTAAGAAGATGGATAAGGTGCTGAAAAAACTTGATCCTGATTATCCTCATGAGAAACTTCTTGTCCTTGATGGTACTTTCGGATTGAACTCCCTCAAACAGACGAGGATGTTTCACCAGGAGATAGGTACAACAGGGATAGTGATAACAAAGCTGGATACCAGTAGTAAAGCTGGTTTCGTCTTGAGCATAAGGGACGAGCTGAAGGTACCTATCAAGTTTATATCCATAGGTGAGAGGATGACGGATATACAACCCTTTGACCCTGAGGGCTTCATTAGAGCTCTGCTAGCTAGGGATGAGGTTGAGATGAGGACTAGCGCATGACTCTTTGAGCCTAGAGCCTAAGCTTGAGGGGAAGTGATAATTTGAGCGATATTTTGAAAAGTGAAAATTTACGACGAGGAGGTTTCAGGTTCAAGGAAGAGTTTGACTTAGAGGGAGTTATAATTCTCGTCTTATTCATCGCCTTAATCCTATATCAGATCTACTCTGGGATAAGAGCTATGCCCTTAAGGGAGTCTTACTCCTTCCTCGGTAGGGTCCTCAAAAAGGTGGAGGAAGTTGATAGGAGCTTGGTTATCCTAACGTTGAGGGATCTCAAGAGATATCTCGCTGAAGGGAAGGGAGAACTTCCTAAGCTATCTCCACCTGAGGATGAGCTTAAAGTCCTCAAAGAGATCTATAAGCGACTGGCTAAAGCTCATAGCGAGCTGGAGGTTATACGAACCTCTCAAATGGATCTCCTGGGATATTGGGTGATGGATCAGGTACTGGTTCGGATGTGGTGCGAGTGTGAGCTCCTGAGCTTTCTAGGAGTACCTTGCGAGATAGGAGAGGATTACAGCGGTTACATATTCAAGGAGGGCTCTGCGAGGGAGGAGATAATAGATATAGCCAGCTGTGATGTCCTGTACTACCTTAAGAGAGGAGAACTATCTCAGGTTAGAGCCATAGCTCGCAGGGAGATGCTATCTAAAGCCCTGAGTATAGCGGTGATACTGGTATATATACTGACCTCAATTTACGTTATCTCTAAGTTTAACTGGCGTTCGTTTCTCAGGAGAATAGCTAACAAGAGGGTACCAAGCGTTCTCAACCCTGAGGAGCCACCTATGATAAAGGAGTTCGCCTTCGCTTACCTCCTTCAGTTCTCAGCTGTGCTCCTCTTCTTCGCGCTGATATCTAGTTTTGGTATCCTCAGGGGGGAGGGCGATTTCTTCTCCCTTAACTTCTTCGCTATACTAGGTGCCTCCGTTCTCAGCTCCCTAGTCATTATCCCACTGTTCTGGGGTAAGCTAGTACCTCCCTGGGTGAGCAGGAGGAACTTCTTTAGGTGGAGTAAGGTTGGGGCTCTAAGAGGGCTGAAACTGTTCTTAGCGCTGTCCATCTTCATGATAGCTCTGGAGATCCTCATCAACGAGTTCATCATGAGGGGACAATTATCCAGCAACCCGCTTATATTCTTCCCCTTGGCTAGTGGAAAGATGATGTGGGGGCTCCTCCTGATGGTCAGCGTTTTAGCGCCAGTCTATGAGGAGGTAACCTTCAGAGGACTGCTCTACGGGGCTCTCAGGAAGTATCTTCCATCACTGGGAAGCGCTTTTTTAGTTGGGTTAACGTTTGCAGTTATCCACCCTGAGAATCCCCTAGCTATGTTAGTGCTGTTCTCCCTTGGGTTTATCCTCAGCTTGACCTTTGAGTACAGCGGAAATATAGTAACACCTATAACCTTCCACTCACTCTGGAATATCTTCACATTTGTGATGACACTCCTAAGGTGATAGGATGAGTTTAAAGCGCGTAGCACTTATTCCTGATTCTCCTCTTTTAGTAGCTCCTCCACGTACTTGCTGAGCTCCTTAAACGGATCTATTAATCCCTCAGGGAGTTCAGCAAACTTACCCTTTCCACCCATCACCGTTAGCTCTCTGATGAGCGGCAGCTCTATCAGGATAGGTAAGCCGTACTGCCTAGAGAAGAACTCAACAGAACTCTCATCACTTAAGGGGATCCTCTCACCACATCTCGGACAGGTTACGTATGACTCGTTTATAACTAACCCTAAGATATTTACCCCGAACCTAGAGTAAGCCCTAATGGTTTTCGCTACGTCCTCTAGAGCGAGGGTTTGCGGGGTTGTTACCACTATCACACCGGATAGCTTCAGTAACTTCGTTAAGCTCAGGTGAGCGTCTCCTGTTCCAGGAGGTGTGTCTATTATGAGGAAATCACCCTCTCCCCACTCCACCTTACCTATAAAGTCCTCTAGGAGTTTGTGTACTAATGGTCCTCGCCACAACAGTGGAGTATCACTCTGCTCTAGGAGGAAACCCACCGACATGAGCTTGATGCCGTTAGCGTCTATGGGGATCATCTTCTCATTCCTAACCTCTGGGTGCTGGTTAGTAACACCTAATAGTGTGGGAACGTTCGGACCGTACACATCAGCGTCCATTAGGGCAACTTTGTAACCCTTATCCTTTAAAGCAACTGCTAACCCCGTGGCTATCGTGCTCTTGCCGACACCACCTTTACCGCTGACTACGGCTACTTTAACCTTATACTTAGGCTCATCAGGAAGCGGTTTCACAACTCTCTTTCCCTTTAGCTTAGCCTCTAAATCCTTAGGTAGGATACCCACCTCTATCGCCCCCTAATTAAATTTGATCTTTACTGAAGGCGATGACAATCCCTAAAGCCATGCTATCAGTGTGAGTTATAGAGCCGATAAGAGTTATCCCTGGAAGCTCCCTGGGAACTCGTAGTTCCCCAGGAGGCGTGAAGGTAACGTCCCTCATGTTTAGCCTCAGCTTAAGGTAGTTGCCCTTTCCCAGGAGGGAGCTCAAAGCCTTCGTTAAGGCTTCCTTTATAGCCCACCTGCCAGCTAACATCTCCACCTTCCTCTTCCTGCTCCTCAACCTATAGAAGATCTCTAGCTCGGAGGGGGATAAGACCCTCCTGGGAAAGCTATCGCTGTACTTATCTAGTACCTCCTCTATTTTACTTATTTCAATTAGATCTATGCCTATACCTATGGGATTTTCGCTTACCCCTTGAGAGGAAAATTGATAAGAATTAAATGAATTAAGCCAGCTA
>JALUEN010000259.1 GCA_027052755.1 bacterium
AACGTTAGCTATCGTTCCCTCTATTATCTTGAGAAGAGCTTGCTGAACTCCCTCGCCAGATACGTCCCTGGTGATTGATGGGTTATCAGCGCTCTTTCTGGCTATCTTATCTATCTCATCTATGTATATTATCCCTATCTGCGCCCTCTCCAGATCCCAGTCAGCAGCTTGAAGTAGTCTGAGCAGGATATTCTCAACATCCTCTCCCACGTATCCAGCCTCAGTTAATGTGGTAGCGTCAGATATAGAGAATGGCACCTTAAGAAACTTAGCTAGGTTCTGAGCCAGGTAGGTTTTTCCGGAACCCGTAGGTCCTATCATGAGAATGTTAGATTTAGGAAGCTCTACCTCCTTGAGCAAATCGCTATCGCCATATAACACCCTCTTGTAGTGATTGTAAACAGCTACAGATAGGACTTTCTTCGCTCTCTCCTGGGAGATAACGTACTCATCTAGGAAGGCTTTTATCTGTGATGGTGTGGGTAGCTCACTGAGAAGTGGTTTAGAGGCCCTCTCAATACTTCTCTTTATCTCCTGGTACCTCTTGTAACCAGCCTCAAGACAGCTATCACAGATGTAGGCCCCACCCTTCCCAGCTATCAAAAGGTTAACCTCTCGCTCTGATCTACCACAGAAACTACATCTTCTCAGCTTTCCGTCCATAGCTAACACCCCTTGAGATCTCTCTGTTTTCCTAAAGATTTCACTCTCTTAGCTGTTTAGCCTCCTTGAGGCTTCATCAACTTTCCCTGATCTCTATTGAGATCTCCTTGACTTGGGCGATATACCCTATTTCCTTCAGTCTTTCAGAGATCATCTCCTTCACTGATTCCTTAATGGATTTATAGCGAACCTCAGGTGGTAAGAAGATCTCATCCTCTAGAGTTGAGTTAAGGAGAACTCTTCTAACAGCTCCCACCACCTTCCTCCTAAGCTCTCTAAGTATGGATTCCCTAGCGTTAAAATATCTATCTCGGAAGTCCTTATACCTCAACAACCTCTTTGGATCTGGGGAGATCACTAAGCTGAGGGACACCCTCACCCATTTACTATCTTTACTCTTCAGTTTATCTATCACCAAAATTAGCTCATCAGGGACTATCTCTTCCTTTATCTTCTCAAGAGAGCTTCTCTCCATCTCAGCTAGAACATCCTCTATGTTCTTCCCTTCAGTAAATAGCTCAGGGGATCTCTTCCTAAGATCCCTCTCTATAACCTTGAGAAATACCCTACCAAGGAGCTTAAAAAATAAATAGGAAGCCCCCAAAAAACCTAAAACGAAGAGGAGAATAGCTAAGATTAAGATCATCACAAACCAGATATCCTGAGCATTGGAGAGGGATAAAAACAAACCGCTCACCTCCTCACTAGAGGCACAACAGCCCTATCCTTAAAACCAGCTAGGGAATACTCAAAGGGCTCTAAGATCTCCCAGCGATCTGAGACCTCTCTCTCATATCTTCTCCAATCTCTAGAGTACTGCCATAAAAACAGATCACCCTTATCAGCTACCCCTGAGATCAAGTGGAATATCTCAGGAGGTTTAGCCACAGCCCTAGCTAGCCATACCTTCCTAGAACTGGGTAGCAGATTAGATTCCCTCAGCTCCTTGATATCCAGCTGAACTGGTAAAGCTCTCATATCCTTCAAATATCCTCTCTCCCTCAAGTCCCTGATAACCCCAGCGAGAACCTTAAGAGGTCTAGCGCTCCTATCTACTAAGACCAGCCTCCCTCTAACTCCCTTCCCCTCCAATGCTAAACTTAGGGGAATTCCCGGGACACCTATACCAGTCCCAACATCAACCACAGTTAAGTTCCTTAGATCCCCGTTCAGCGACCAGTTCAGCGAGTTAAGTAGGGGAAATATTACCTTAAAGAGGATCAGGCTATCTCCGATGAGGTCAAGGACTCGCTCTTCAATATCTCTCTTAAGA
>JALUEN010000260.1:0-2683 GCA_027052755.1 bacterium
GATCAGTTAGCTGTGCTAAAGCTATCCTCACTTTCCTTGTCCCCCATTTAGTTTTCCTAGATCTAAGCAAAATCTAATGAAATTCTTTTCAAAGAAGGCCTGCAGGATCCTCTTCCTTAAGCCTAAAAACGCGAACCTCATCAAAGGCTCTACTAGGGAACCTTCTGAGGTACTGAGAAACCTCCTCGCTGAGAAATAGCTTTACCTTCCTTAAATCCTGATGAGGTCTCTCAGAGAGCTTTAAGATTAGCTGGTTTAGGAGCTTCTCATAGAAATCAGCTAATTCCTCCTCCTCTAAGCCCTTTGTTAAGTTCCTCAGGTGGTACACCCAGACCTCATCTACATCTCCAGATAGAATCTGGTACCCCCTTCTCTTCTTAAGGAGATTTAACACTAAAACCCCACCGCTAACAGCATATCTTCGTCTCTTCTCTACTACTACACCTATCACCTTCTCAACGCCAGTTATCACTTTCTCTCCCCCGCAGGTAAAACAGGTAAGCCCTAAGTTAGCTATCCCTTCCTTAATATCTTCCTCAGAGGTTCCTGGAAGAACAAACCTCCTAGCTAACGCTGATATATCTCTCTGAGATGGTAACTTCAGCTTTTTAGAGAAGCACCGCACGCATACAGCTCCTCTGGTTAACTCCTTAATTTTCTCAGTTAATAGTATTCCAAACATATTACCCCTTACCTTGACCATAGAGAGGGACAGTATTAAAGCTAGAAAGGGGAGCAGACCTACTATTAATGCTATTAGTACATCAGTGAAGAAATTGCGATCTATGGAAGGAGACATTAGGTATAAGAGGAGAGGGAGCCCAGATATTAGGAGAATAGCTACGCTGAGCTCGAAAGGAGCAAATATACAGGCTACGATAAGGAGAGGAATAAGCACCTGTTCACTTTCAGCAAAGGGTATATCAACTATTATCTTCCAGAAGAAGATAGATATTAGGATAATCGTCAATATAAAGTTCAAGAGGAAGAAAGTAGCTATTCTCCGATAGCTTAGTCCAGTTCCATTTCCCCCAATTCTCATCTCCACGTAGTCTGAGATAGTGAAAAAAGTTTGAAGGTAGATTACTAACAATCCTCCAACCTCTATAGAAGCGACAATCCTCTCAGTCAGATTAGGTTCATAGATAACGCCAGGAAGGAGTATATACATAGCTAGAACAAGCCCTATCAATGCTAACCCATAGATCATCCAATTAAAGGATCTAGAGACCCTATAACGTGGTAGAATCTCTAAAACCCAGCTCTCTAATTCCCTTCTCAGGTTAACCTCTCTGATCTCTCGCAAATTAGCCACACTTATCTTATTTAACCTCCCCTACGATCACATCCCCAAAGACCTCCTCAAGTGTAGCCTTAGCGTATCTAGCAACCTCTTCACTCAGAACTACCCTAATTTTCTTCAGGTCCAGATGAGGTCTCTCAGAAAGTTTCAGGACAAGTTGGTTTACCAGCTTGTTGTAAAACTCCTTCTCCTCCTCACCCAATCTCTCAATTAATGCACTTAAGGGATAAATTCTTATCTCGTCCACATCTGCTACTTTTAGATCGTATCCATTATCACTCAATTCTAGAAGCTGGACCTTAAGATCCTCATCGTCCTCAGAGAGAGCACCTTCAGGTCCACCTATCAAACCGATGACTTTCTTAAAACCAGTGTAAACCTCCATAGAGCCACAGAAGCTACACTCTGGTGAAAGCTCCCTCCCAAGAGTTTTCAAAGCCTCTTCATCTACATCCGCCCTGAATAATCTCTCTAGTTCATATATCAGGTTTTCCGTAGGGAGAAAACTGAACAGCCTGGAGAAGCAGTTCTTACAGATAGCTCTCTCAGTTATAGAGGAGAAAAACCTATTAATCTTAGATGCCATAGTTTTTGCTCTGATAAAGAGCAAGATCTTAGCTATCCACAGAGCTAAAACTGGTCCTAGCAATAGGATGAGAGCACTTATCAGGAGGTTATTACCTCCCAATAGAAAGTCCTCTCCTCTTTCAGCTAACAAAGCTAATTTCCAGATAATAGTGCCTCCCAAGGGAGGCACAAATGAGAAGAGGATAGCTAGCAAAAGGCTTCTCTCTATCGCCCTTTCATGGGGAGCCGAAGCGAAAAAACTCTTTAACTGATATTGAAAGTGAGCATACCTACCAGTAGGAGTTGAATTAGCTATCTGATCTCCTAGTAAGTCTAAAATTCCTCGTTCTCCCTCTTCTCTTCCCTGCCAAGACCTCAGGTTAAAGTAGATAAAACCCCAAAAGAGAATGAGAAGCACATAGCTAGCGACAAGAGTTGCGACTACAATATCACCTAAACCTGAAGTTCCCAAAAAGATAATTGTACACAGAGAGATAATGAAAAATAGCTCAGCAATTACATTAAGGAGGACAAAGATGAAAATAACCGGCACCTCACTTCTCGCAAAACCAACATCATGGCTACCGACAAAAAGCGAGACCATCACTAAGAGTTGAAAGTAAATAAAGAGGATAGAGCCAGCTACCAGCACACCAAATAGATCTCCTCCCCTTCCCCCAAATAGTTCTATCAGTTCCTCAAAGAAAGGCAGACTAAAAGCTAAAGCTAATATTCCTATGAGCCAAACGAGAACTTTAAGCCATAGGATCCAGCTGCGCGCACTCTCTAAAGCCTCTTTTAGGACATCGTAGG
>JALUEN010000260.1:2693-7219 GCA_027052755.1 bacterium
TTCATCTACTAATCCCTCTAGCATTTTATTTTTATCATCTCTTAGTTCGTCAGAAAATTTCAGGGTCCTCTCACAACTTAAGTTCAGGAAGGTAGTTTCCAGAGCGGAGGGGGCGGGATTCGAACCCGCGGTGTCGGCTTTTTACCGACACACCCGATTTCCAGTCGAGCGCCTTCGACCACTCGGCCACCCCTCCACGGTAGCCTATTTAGTTTATTCTAAAAGGAAGTTCCTTTCTCCTTCTGATAAGCTTCAGTTGATTAGCCTAGAAGAGGGGTTTCTCTTCAACTTGATGAATAAGGGTATATAAAGAGAGGTTAGAGGGGGTGAAAAAATTGGAGCTCAAGATAAACCCTGAAGAGGTAATATCAATTATAAAGCGCCAGCTCAGGGAAGTCAGCGACTTTGAGATAAAGAGTTACGGTATAGTGCTTCAGATAGGAGACAACATCGCTAAGGTGTGGGGCCTGAAGGATGTCAGGTACGGAGAGTTAGTGAAGTTTCCTGGTGATGTATATGGACTGGCTTTTGACCTGGAGGAGGAAACCGTTGGAGTTATCATGTTAGGAGAGCACGAGCACATAAGGGAAGGAGATAGGGTTGAGGCGACAGGTAGGATGCTAACCATCCCTGTAGGTAAATCATTACTAGGGAGAGTGATAGATCCCCTAGGTAACCCATTAGATGACAGGGGTCCAATAGAACCTGAGGAGTATCGTCCCTTAGAGGCTCTAGCGCCAGGTGTAGTTGACAGGGAGCCTGTTAACACTCCCCTCTACACCGGTATAAAGGCGATAGATGCCCTGATACCGATAGGTAGAGGGCAGAGAGAGCTTATAATCGGAGATAGAAGTACTGGTAAGACAGCTATAGTTATTGACACCATTATAAACCAGAAGGATCAGGGGGTTTACTGTATTTACGTAGCGATAGGTCAGAAAGCTTCCACGATAGCCGGCGTTATAGAGACATTAAAGAAGTACGGAGCAATGGATTACACAGTAGTCGTAGCAGCACCATCAAGCGCTCCCCCATCAATGCTGTACCTAGCCCCATACGCCGGATGCGCGATAGGAGAGTATTTTATGTACAGGGGCGAGGATGCCCTGGTGATCTACGATGACCTCTCTAAACACGCAAAAGCTTACCGAGAGATATCACTACTTTTAAGGAGACCCCCTGGTAGGGAAGCGTATCCAGGTGATGTCTTCTACCTCCACTCCAGACTACTTGAGAGAAGCGCTAAGCTGAACAAGGAGCTAGGCGGAGGGTCGCTCACTGCTCTTCCTATAATAGAAACCCAGCTAGGAGATGTCTCCGCTTATATCCCCACTAACGTGATATCAATAACAGATGGTCAGATATACCTAGACACCAACCTGTTCAACCAAGGTTTCAGACCTGCTATAGACGTGGGATTATCAGTATCAAGGGTAGGTGGTTCAGCACAGATAAAAGCCACGAAACAGGTAGCAGGTCAGCTCAGGCTAGACCTAGCTCAGTTCAGGGAATTAGCTGCTTTCGTTAAGTTCGCTTCCGAGCTTGATCCGGCCACTCAACTGTATATCATCAGAGGTCAGAGGCTAATGGAGCTCTTGAAACAAGATCAGTTTAAACCAATGCCGATTGAGGAGCAGATCATCTCTATCTTCGCCGGTGTGAACGGCTACCTAGATGATATTCCAGTATCTAAGGTAAGAGAGTTTGAGGAGAAGTGGCTCTCCTACGTTAAGGAGACTTACCCGAATATACTTTCGGAGATAAGGGAGAAGAAGCACATAAGTGATGAGCTATTTAAGTTAATGCACAAAGCTATCAGAGAGTTCAGGAAAGGAATCTTCAAGGAGCGAGATGAGGAGACTATCAAGGTCATTAAAGAAGCAAAAGGTCCAGAGTACTTAGAGAGCTTGGATAAAGTTGATGAGGTAGAAGAGGTGAGCTAAGTGCTACTATTTCTAATACGCCACGCTCAAACTTACAGCAACGCTAGTGGGAAGATACAAGGGAAAGGTGATTCTAAACTTACCGATGTAGGTCACCGGCAAGTGAGAGCTTTAGCTAGGAGGTTGAGATCTATTCAAACTCACTACCCTTTCTCCAAGGTGTACTCCAGTCCCTTAAGTAGAGCCAAGGTAACCGCTGAAGCTATATCAAGGGAGCTAGACTTGGAGTTAGAGGTAGATGAGCTCCTCTCAGAGATGGATCATGGCTCTTGGGATGGTATGTTGCTGAGCGATCTGGAGGAGAAGGAGAGGGAACGGTGGAAGTACTGGCGTGGTACTCCTCAGATGGCTCAGTTCCCAGATGGGGAATCACTAATCCAAGCCACGGAGAGGATGAGGAGGTTCTTCCAAAAACTACTAGATAACCACAGCCTAGATGATAACATCATAGTTGTATCGCACGCAGGGATAATTAAACTGGGGATATTGCTCCTATTAGGCCTTCCGTTAGATAAATATTGGATAACCGGTTTAGAGAACGCCAGCTTGAACATACTACTTCTCCAGTACAAAAGAGGCAGGTTGATATCTCACATAGTTAAACTCAATGACACAGGACATCTAGATGAAGAGTTCGGACATCCTCACCTTAACGTTATAAATTACTTAAAGCAATCCTGTAAAGACCTTTTATAAGGTATTAATAAAGTGCTATAAAGAGAGGATCTCTCGTAAAATAGAGAGGAGGGGTAAGGATGATCTTTAAAACCCCAGAAGAGCTAAATACCAGCTCCTGTCCCTCTGGGATATGCCCTCCTAAGTTTGATGATTACCCCATCATCACCTCAGCTCACGGTGGCGGAGGTAGGTTAACTCACAAGCTGATAAAGGAGATATTCTACAGGGCTTTAGCTAACGAGTACCTAGAGGATATGCACGACTCAGCCAAGATACCGATAGAAGCGGATAAGATAGCATTCACTACTGATTCCTTTGTGGTCTCACCCTATAAGTTTCCAGGTGGAGACATAGGTCATCTAGCGGTGAATGGTACCGTAAATGATCTAGCTATGTCAGGAGCTAAACCAATAGCCCTCAGCTTGGGAGTTATCCTTGAGGAAGGCTTCAAGACAGAGGAGCTGTGGAACATAGCTATGTCTATCAGGGAAGCTTCCCTACAAGGGGGAGTTAAGGTAGTTACAGGAGACATAAAAGTTGTAGAGAGAGGAAAAGGAGATGGGATCTACCTCAACACCTCAGGGATAGGCCTGATTCAACATAACCTAGACATAGGTCCTAGAGCTATAGAGAGAGGCGATCTGCTGATAATAAGCGGTGATATAGGTAGGCACGGTATAGCCGTTATGGCAGTTAGAGAGGGGTTATTTGACGTAAACGTTGAGAGCGATACCGCTCCACTACATGAACCAGTTCTAGCGCTTATAGAGAACGGTGTTGAGATCCACTGTTTGAGGGACATAACTAGGTGAGGCTTAGCTACAGTCTTAGTGGAGCTTGCAGAAGCCAGTAGCCTCTCCCTTGTCATAAGAGAGGAAGATGTACCGGTTATAGATCCAGTTGTAGCTGCCTGTGAGATCTTAGGTTTAGATCCCCTATACGTAGCTAGCGAGGGCAGGTTCCTAGCAGTTATCCCACCTAAAGACGCTCAAAGAGCTCTAGATATTCTCAAAAGCTTTGAGGTCTCTAGGGGCGCCAAGGTGATCGGAGAGGTAACTGATCACTACGGCCCTAAAGCGATAATGAGGACAGTCATAGGGACAGATAGAGTCCTAGAGATGTTAAGTGGAGAACAGCTTCCTAGGATATGCTGATGATGCTAATAGAAGTTTTAAAGATGACAATTAGTGGACAGGTGATAAGCCGTGGGAGTCTCTCCCTATAGCAACTTAGAGGTTAAGGTTGGGTTATTCGTTATCTTAGCTCTACTTGCTTCCTTTATAACCGCCAAGTACATAGGTTACTTACCTCAGAGGGAACAGTATTACAAGCTTTATCTGTTATTTGATAACGCTGGAGGTATATCTGAGGGAAGCCCGGTGTACATGTCAGGTGTCAAAGTAGGAGAAGTAGATCAGGTAGGAATAGATAGAAGAACTTACAAAGCTATAGTTACCCTTAAGATATACAAGAAGATAAAAATCCCCAAGAACTCCACTTTTATAGCTGGATCGTCATTAATGGGTGAGAAATACGTTTACATAAAACCCAAACCATCTACTGAATTCTTCTCCCCAGGTACTAGAATCACTGAGAACACGGTAAGCGTTCCAGATTGGTCAGAACTGATGATGGCAGGGAAGAACGCATTTCAAAGTCTAGATAAAGCTGGGAAGAAACTAGAAGAGGTGCTTGCACAACTTCAGATAGGAGACGATCTCAGGAAAACCTTAGTAGAGGCTCAGGGGGCTTTAAGGGAGGCGAAGTTAACAGCTAAACTCCTCCAGAAGAGGATCTCCAGCTTAAGTGATAAACTAGAGGACCTGACACTTACCGCTAAGGAGGAGCTAGTGAGAACCTCAGATAACGCTAATTCTCTACTAATAGAGGCGAGAGGTCAGGTAC
>JALUEN010000261.1 GCA_027052755.1 bacterium
GACGTTGCAAACAACGATTTCGACGAGTTCAAGTTCGCAAGCGAACTCTACAAGCACATTAACGCTATAATACAAGAAATCATAAGGAAGCAAAGAGAATTCGTCGAGAAAGCTGTTGAGGTTGCTTACCAGATAATAAAGGCTAGAAAAGAGGGAAAGCCCATAGCCCAGCTAGGAATTCCTAAGGAGATACCTACCACCATAGCTCTCATCACTAAGGATAACGTGGATAAGTTCCTCTCAGGCGAGCTCTTAAAAGAGCTAAAAGCTGGCTCTGAGGAGCAAGTAGATAAAAGTAAAGGTGAAGTTAACCACAAGGATTCTCAGGAGAAGGGAGGAGACGCTGAGGCTTCCCCTGAGAAGTGATGGGATGTGGCGACCTGCGGTATAACGCACCTATTTAAGGAGGTGCTTCTATGGAAGCTACTTTAAAGCTTAGTAGGAGGATACCTCTATTCTTTACCGTTCTCCTCTTCCTCTTGCTGTTCTTCTCCATAGGTCTTTTCACCGGTTGTCTTCCGAAGGAGAAGAAAGTGGTTATAAAGATCGCTATTGGGGAGGTATCGCAGAGGGAGTTCCTAGTACCTTTAACTGATCTGTACTCTTATAAACATCCTAACATCAGCTTTGATATAAAAACCATGGGGTATATGGGGCTTTACAAGGCGCTTATAGAGGATGCTACGACTGGGAATTTTAAGTTTGATGTAGTATTCATTGATGACCCATGGGTATACGCCTTGTATAAGTTGAACTATTTGAGGGATTTATCAGAGGAGTTTAGGTGGGAACCTGATAAGGATCTGCTTGATATATTCACTAGGAGCGCTCAGGTAAACGGTAGATACTACGCTGTCCCGGTGATAGGTAACGTCCAGATCTTCGCCGTGAGAACGGATCTCACATCAGAATACTGCTACAACCTACCTAACTCTTTACCATCTACTTGGGATGATGTTCTAAGCTGTGCTAGAAAAGTCTATCACCCTAATGAGGATATCTTCGGTTACATCCAAAGGACCTTCTATAGGGAAGGCGAGGGGAATTACAATCCGCTTGTAACCGACTGGTTGCCTATCTACTATTCCTATGGAGGTTCTTTTGAGGTAGATGAGGAGGGTTATATAACGAAAGTGAATGGGAAGGCGTTACTGAGCTCTCTGAAGCTATTAAAAGCGCTGATGGAAACCTCTTTCCAGGGCTTAGAGTTCCTGGAGCATAACGACTATGAGAGGGTTATTAGCTTAATAGGTGGAAAGAAGTTCGGAGTGCAGGTGTCCATGGGGTTAATCTGGCCCATGGGGTGGGCTTACAAGTTGTACTCTCCTATGTACTCTAAGAACCCTAACTCTATAGCCTTTACGCCTCTACCTAAAGGATCATCGGGAAGAGCTCCTATACTTGGTGTCTGGCACCTGGGAATCCCTGTAACCTCTGAACACCCAGTAGAAGCCTTCAAGTTCATCTCCTGGCTGGCTTCTAGCCAGGTTCAGATGTATTACGGAGCTTATGGTGGAGTCCCAACTAGGAGGAGCGCTCTAGATAACCCTGCCCTGATAATGACCTACCCATATTACGGCGTCGTTATGGAGAGCTTGACTTGGGTTAGATCTAGACCTAGAACCCCTTACTGGGTTAACTATGAGAGAGCTTTCGGAAAAGTTATGAAATCATACCTAAAAGGTGAGATAGGTGATAGTGAGCTCTTGGAGAAATTCAATGAGGCGATAGGGGAGGTAAGGAAGCTATCTAATCCGTGAGCTCTTTCCTCAAGCTTGGGAAGGGTACTAACTTAAAACGTAAAATAGGAAAAAATATGAGTAACTCTGAGGAGCTAGCGAGACTTATAGGTGAGACTAAAGCTGAGCTATTTCACTTAGGGCCGATCACGCTTATCTTTGAACCCCTCAGTGATTTTTACTCCTTATCTATGGCACTCGTTTTCCTAAATGGTGCTATTTACGAGCCTGAGGAACTTATGGGGATCACCCACTTCGTGGAGCACATGGCTTTCAAGGGGACAGGGGATAAGGATTATCTGCAGTTATCTAAGGAGATGGACCTCTTAGGGGGGAACTTTAACGCTTTCACCACAAAGGAGTTCGTCGCTTTCTACGGTAAGGTGATCTACAGCAATATATCCAAGGCTCTAGACCTACTGTTTGAAATAGCCTTCTCCCCTAGCTTTCCCCAAGAGGAGATAGAGAAGGAGAAGAGGGTTATCCTGGAGGAGATAGCTCTGGCTATGGATCAGCCAGAGGAGCTCCTAGTTGATATGTACTACAAGACCGTTTACGATGGCCACCCGCTGAGCTATCCTGTTATAGGGACCGAGGAAACGGTGATGAGCTTTGATAGGGAGAAACTCATTGAGTACCATAAAGCTAACTTTACTCCTTCTAACCTGATCATCTCCCTTGGAGGTAGGTTCTCATCAGATGAGGCTATCAACCTGATAGAGAAGTATATTAGGAGGTACTATGGGGATATTAGTAAAGCAGGGAGATACGAGAGGAGGGATATAGAGAAGCCGAGGTTTTACTATGAGAGCCGGTATAGGAGGCACTCGGTTAAGGAGGCTTACGTGATATACGGCACCGAGGGAGTCCCTCAGGGATCACCTGATAGGTTTAAGTGGCTTCTATTAGATATGATCCTAGGAGGCGGTTCTAGCTCTAAGCTCTTCATAGAGCTCAGGGAGAAGAGGGGCTTGGTTTACACGATAGGAACCTTTCATCAATCTTTCTCCATGGCTGGTACCTTTGGTGTCTCCTTTGTAACTAATCCCAAGAACTTAGAGGAAGCTATTGACGCTATAAAATACGTGTTCGCTCACCCTGAGAGGATATCTCAGGAAGACCTGGAGATAGCCAAAGCTCAGCTACTGATAGGTTTAGCTCTTAACTATGAGAGCAGTTTTACCAGAACTTTCTCTAACCTGAAGAGCTACCTCTACCTAGGTAGGCTCCAGAGTCCATCTGAGATAATGCGAGAGATAGAGGGGATCTCACTTAGTGAGGTCAGGGATCTAGCTTACTCCTTGAAGGAGAGGGAGTATTCCCTTGCTGTAGTCTCCTCTGAGAACCCATTAGGACTTCCTGAGTTCGGGGATATATCTAGCTAGAGTTTAGATGTGTGAGATTCGTGAAAAAGGAGGGATCAAGTTTGAGAGCTTCCCAATTATTCTTCAAAACTAGTAAGGAGAAACCATCTGATGCTACTGCTATTAGTCATGTTCTCCTCATTAGAGGAGGATTCATAAGTCAACTAACTTCAGGAATATATAACTTCTTACCTCTGGGTTTTAGGGTGCTGAAGAAAATTTGGAGGATAATAGAGGAGGAGATGGATAGGACAGGTGCTCAGGAACTGCTGATGCCGGCTCTTCACCCAAAGGAGCTATGGGAGATCACAGGTAGATGGGATCTGATGGATGATATAATGTTCAAACTCCAGGATAGATCTGGTAGGTGGCATGTTCTAGGAACTACTCATGAGGAGATAATAACCTGGATCGTTTCTCAATGGGTGAGGTCCTGGCGTGATCTACCAGTTGCCTTATACCAGATACAGGTTAAGTTCAGGGATGAGCCCAGACCTAGGGGAGGACTCCTGCGTGGTAGGGAGTTTATCATGAAGGACCTTTACAGCTTTCACACCAGCTGGGAGGATCTGAACGAGTACTACGATAAAGTGCATCGGGCTTATCTCAGGTGTTTCAAGAGAATGGGCTTGGAGGTATATGCGGTGGAAGCTCACTCTGGAGCTATAGGTGGAGATGTATCCCATGAGTTCATGCTCATATCCGAGAGCGGTGAGGACAAGTTCCTCAAATGTGATTCATGTGGTTACATAGCTAGTATGGAGATAGCCTCCGTTCACCCACCTAAGGAGCTACCCACTTATAAGGGAGAGCCTGAGAGTTTAAAGAAGGTTCACACGCCAGGTTTCACCAGCGTTGAGGATTTAGTGAAATTCCTAGGGAAAACCAGCAAGGACTTCATAAAGACTATGCTCTACAAGTATAGGGGGTCAGAGGATGAGGATTACCACTACGTTATCGTACTAGTCAGAGGCGATAAGGAGGTTAACGAGATAAAGTTATCTAAGTTCTTAGGGTCTTCATCACTGGAGATGGCTTCTCCTGAGGACTTTCAGAGGTTAGGCTTAGTTCTGGGATACATTGGTCCTGTAGGACTTGACTTAAGCGATATCAAGGTTATAGCTGATTACAGCATAGCTACCGTCAGAGATGGGGTAGTTGGTGCTAACGAGAGAGATTATCACTTAGTGGGTGTAAACCCTGAGAACATAAAGGTTGATAGCTGGGCAGATATCTCTAACGCTTCAGAAGGTGATCCTTGTCCTAAGTGTGGATCTCCTATGAAGGTGTACCCATCAATAGAGCTTGGACATATCTTTAAATTAGGCACTAAGTATAGCGAGGCTATGAAAGCTTACTTCACTGACAGGGATGGAAAATCTAAGCCCATAATAATGGGGTGCTATGGAATAGGTGTAACTAGACTTATATCAGCTGTGGTAGAACAGTATCATGATGAGGACGGAATAATATGGCCCATAACTGTGGCACCTTATGAGGTCCTGATCTTAACGGTTAACGCTAGGGATGAGAATCAGAGAAAGGTTAGTGAGGATCTTTACAAGAAGCTTCAGGGGGAAGGTATAGAGGTGCTCTGGGATGATCGTGATGAAACTCCTGGGGTTAAGTTTAAGGATGCTGATCTCATAGGTATACCGGTGAGGGTCGTCATAGGTTCTAAGCTGAAGGAGGGCAAGGTAGAGGTTTCCCTCAGGAGAGATAGGGAGAAGATATTCGTCCCCGTAGAGGAGGGAGTATCTAAGGTTAAAGAGCTGGTTAAATCCTTGAAGAAAGAATTAGAGGTTTAAGAGCTTTTCAGATAGAGGGATGCCTTGTATCATTGGGGGAGATAATATATCCCGGTAGAAAATATTCTTGAAAATTCAGAGAAGATTTAATAGAGGAAGGAATTAGCTAACTGACTGCTGGGAGCCAGGAGGAAGGAGGGGGAGCTCTATGCCTGAGAGGATGAAAGGCTTAGTGGTTGACGCTGAGTGGGCACCTAGAGGGGGTATAAAACTACCTGAGGACTGGGTGAGGAGGAGGAGAACCTATAACGGTAACCTGACTTTTAAGAACCCTAGGTTAGAGTTCAGGGATGATATCCAGGTCCCTGAGCTAGGTCCTAAAGATGTCAAGATAGCAGTTAAAGCTGTGGGTATATGTGGATCTGATGTTCACTTTTATGAAACTGATGAGGACGGGTACATAATATATCCAGGGCTGGTTCAGTTCCCAGTGGTTATCGGACACGAGTGGGCTGGTGAGGTAGTTGAGGTAGGTAAAGAGGTTAAGTCGCTGAAACCTGGGGATTGGGTTATGTCTGAGGAGATGCTATGGTGCGGAGAGTGTAACGCTTGTAGGCACGGGTACTTCAACCAGTGCTACAACCTAGAGGAGCTGGGTTTCACCGTTAACGGAGCTATGGCTGAATACGTGGTTATCCATGAGAAGTATGTCTGGAAGCTTGAAGGCTTTAAGGAGAGGTTCTCAGATCCTAAGGAAGCTTTCATGGTAGGAGCAACGGTAGAACCTACAGCTGTGAGCTATAACGCCATATTCGTTAGAGCTGGAGGTATAAAGCCTGGGTCCAGCGCTGCGGTCTTCGGTACGGGACCTATCGGTCTGTCAGCTGTTGCCCTGTTGAAAGCCGCTGGCGCTGCTAAGGTTATAGCCTTTGAGATCTCTGATACTAGGCGTGAGATCGCTAAGAAGATGGGCGCAGATTTTGTCTATGATCCGAGACAGGTCAACATTCCAGAGGTTCTCATGGAGCACACTGGTGGCGAGGGAATAGACTTCGTGGTTGAGGCTGCTGGTGTTCCACACCTAACCATTCCTGAGGCAGAGAAAGCCCTGGCTATAGGTGCTAAAGTTGTACAGATCGGTAGAGCTCCTAAACCTGCTCCTCTGTTCCTGGAGTACTACCAGATCAGAATGGGACAGCTGTTCGGATCTCAGGGACACTCAGGAAACAGGGTATTCAAGAACGTTATCGCTATGATGGCTGCCGGCTTGATAGATACCAGACCAATGATTACCAGCGTTTACCCGCTGGAGAAATCTAAGGAAGCCGTTATAAAGCTAACTGAGAGAAAAGATGCTAAGATAATGGTGGTAAACATGTAGCCTTCTCAGGACCTTTAGAAACCTTTAACTGAGAAAATATTGATAAGAAAAAAGAGGGGAGGTAAACCTCCCCTCTTTTCTTTATCAGGCTATCAAACTATAATTACGCTACCTTCTTATCCTTAGCTCCCTCTGATGAGCTTGGTGAATCTAAGAGAGCGGCGATAACACCTCCAGCTACTCCACCTATCACCGCTCCTAGGGCAGCGTACGTCAGTACCTTACCTGCTACGTTAACCCCATGCTCAAACTTCACATCAGGTACTTGATAGGTATCTATGACGTTATACCTGATCTTAGGGTAGAAGTAATGCCAATATCCTCTAACCTCTTGATAAGTGTGGGTGTTACCCTCTGAGTCAACGTAGGTCTCTACGTCGTAATCAGCTACCACTCTCTCATCCCAACCGTTAAATATAGGTTCCTTAACATCCTTTGTGTGCCACTGAACAAAGGGTTTACCATGCCCAGTGAAGGTCTTAGTGATATTACGGTAAACAACCTGTCCAGTCTCATCCTTTACTGGAACAGGCCTTATTACCGGCTCTGTTGGAGTGTTGTGATGTCCCCAGCCTATTCCACCGAAGGCAGGCTCATAATAATCCTCAGGAATATGCCCAATAACCTTCTGCTGATATACTGGTTCCTTCCAGCTTAGTGTAACACTCTCAACAGGGACTTTCTCTATCTCCTTGTGAGCTAGATAACCTCCGTAAGCTGCACCTCCTGCTGCACCTATCCCAGCACCTATAGCTGCCCCCATAAGAACCTTCTTCCTATTTTGAGTCCTGAATAACCCACTCTTTACCTTCATATCCCTCCCCCTCCTGTATCAGTTCTCACTTTAATTTTACTTTAAAGGGTTGTCTTTGCGAAGGATTTTATGAAAATTAATGTAAAAAAAGTGTTAAAAAGTTTTTAGTTTCCTGGATCATTCTAGGGAGACCTTAGGGGGTGTTTAAGT
>JALUEN010000262.1 GCA_027052755.1 bacterium
ATCAGGTAGAATATGGGATTTAGCTTCAGGAAGAACTGGATCTTTCCTGGGAACATGTTAACATCCCAGAAGATCGGGGTAGCCCAGAACAGGAAGCTAGCTGTTATATTAACCAACTCGGCGATATCTCTAACGTAAACGGTCAAAGCAGAAGTGAACCACCCTATTCCTATCATCAGAAGTATTGTAGCCCCTAAGTAGTATGGAATTTGGAGATAGTAGATGCTAGGGGGGAAGCCATATAACCAGAAGACGAAGATCAGGAAGAAGATGAAGAAGATGTGGACGAAGAGGGCAGAGAAGACCTTAACGATAGGGAGAAGACTCACCCTGAAGTTAACCTGTTTAACTAAGTAAGACCTTTCTAAGATTGAACTGGGTGTGCTGATCATGCAGTCAAGGATATAATTCCATGGAATCATCCCTGACATAAGCCATAGGATAAACGGAATATCTTTATGGGGCTTAGCTTTAAACCCTACCTCAAATACGAACCACATTATCAGGATCATCACCAGTGGTCTGACAAAAGCCCACAGAGTACCAAAGTACTTTCCAAAGTACTTTGATTTAAAATCTTGAATAATAAGGACCCATAATAGGTACCTCTTGTTGATAACATCCCTTAAGAGGATGAGAAACTCCTTAAAGTACCTTAGCAAGGTCCTTCTCCTTTCAAGAGAAAATTTCTCTATCTATATTATCCACGCTAACTTTAAACCCTCTCAAAGCCTCCACCAATCTCTAGTTACTTATCCTAGTTTTAAACTAAGATAAACATTCCAAGGTTTCTAAGTAACCCATGTTTAAACAGCTTATTTCTGAGGAGGAAAAGTCTTCTCTCAACCAGGTTCATCTCAGGGAGAGAGACAAATCCCTCTAGTATCTGCCTCTTCTCCGGTTCAGTAATCATATCCCTATATCTCTTGAGGAAAGCCTCAGCTTGTTTGATAGCCCCTAAAAGCCTATCCTTAGATGTCCTGAGCCTACTAAAAGCCTCACTTAGCGTCCACTTAGGAACTCCCCAGGTATTCTCAGAATGCTGTCTGTACAAAATTGTTGTCCTCTTAGAGAAAGAGACCTCTCCAAAGAAAGAGGCTACTAAAAGGAGCCACCAATCATGCATGACTGCTTCCCTCGGTATAGGAAGGGCTATCTCTAAAAGTTTTCTGTTAACGATAACCGTACAACCGGTAGCTGTATTCTGAAGTAGAACCCTCCTGTAATCCCTCCCATATTCAGGAATTATACCCTGCGATCGCCAAAAGGAGGGAGCTAAGAGCTCTAGGTTCTCATTAACCAGCTTAAGATCTGTGTATCCTAGAGCTGGTTTATCAAGTATCCCCCTTATTAGGGAAACCTGGATCTCAAGTTTTTCAGGTAACCACACGTCATCCTGATCGCATAAGGCTATAAGTTCAGCAGGTCTCCTGAGAGCTTCAGTTAGAAGCGAGTTAAAGCTACATACTTACCTCTAGTGTTCCCCGCTATTTGGGAGAAGCTCAAATTTAGAGGGATACTTACTGATGTACTCGTTAATGATCTCCAAAGTATTATCCTCAGAGCCATCATCCCTTATCAAGCACTTCCAGTTCTGAAAGGTCTGATTGAGGAGGGAATCTAAGAGCTCTTTTAAATATCTCTCGCCGTTGTAAGTGGATAATACTATCGTAACATTCCACATCTCTACTTTTAAAGCCTCATTATATCATTATAGGAGCTACATTATATCATTATAGGAGCTACAAGGGAAGGATTTTTCAAACCCTTGATAAACTCCTTCATAGTAGAGAAAAACAAGGAGGGTTAGCTGATGCCCTTTACCTTTAAGAGGTTAGAGATCCCAGATCTCATCCTAGTCATACCCAAGGTATTTCAGGACTCTAGAGGCTTTTTCATGGAGACTTATAAACTCTCTGACT
>JALUEN010000263.1:0-1368 GCA_027052755.1 bacterium
GAAAAATCCTTTATCTTTAGTTAAAAATATCTTTCTGCTCTAGCGGTTTTGAAGGAAAAGTTGGAAAAATATGAAAAACTTTGAGAGGAAAATTCAAGAAACCCTATAAAAACCCACTCTCATGGAAGGTGATGGAGATGGATAGGTACAAGGCAGTAGATGAGATGTTAAAGGAAGTGGGTAATTACCTTCAGCTAGAGAATTCCGGAAAAGTAACTGTTAGGGACTTGGGTGGCTTTAAGAGGGTATTACCTAAGCTCGTTTACACTAACGTCTTTGCCCAGGAACCACTTAAGAGTTTAGCGGGAAAGATCATATACAATACAGCTTTAGCTCTAGATATTGTCCCCTCCAGCATCTCAGGGATATACTTATCTCTACCCAAGCTGTATCAGGATGAGAGCTTTAAGAGGTTTACTACCCCTGCGCTTAACCTCAGGACATTGTCCTATCTAATGGCTAGAGCCGCCTTTAAGGTTATCGTATCAAATAATGCTTTCCCGGTTATATTCGAGCTAGCTAGGTCCGAGATGGGGTACACCTCTCAAACTCCGCTAGAATATACAGCTAACGTTTTAGCTGCGGCTATAGAGATGGGGTATAAAGGACCTGTCTTCATACAAGGAGATCACTTTCAGTTTAGCTCGTCTAAGTTTAAGGAGAACCCAGAGAAGGAGAAGGAAGCAATTAGGGATCTTATCAGACGATCTATCCAAGCTGGTTTCTTCAACATAGACATAGATGCTTCTACCCTAGTGGATATATCTAAGGATGATCTAGATGAGCAACAGAGAACTAACTACCAGCTGACAGCGGAGATGACGAAGTTCATAAGAGAGATAGAGCCTGAGGGGATAAGCGTGGCTATCGGCGGAGAGATAGGAGAGGTAGGAGGAAGGAACTCCACTCCGGAGGATCTGAGAGCTTTCATGGAAGGATATCTGAGGACCTTAGATCAGTATGGTATAGACAGGACTAAGGGTATAGCGAAGGTGAGCGTTCAGACTGGTACGACCCATGGTGGAGTGGTGTTACCTGACGGCTCAATAGCTAAGGTAAAGGTTGACTTTAATGTCCACAAGGAGCTCTCTGAGATATTGAGGAAGGAATATGGGATAGGGGGAACGGTTCAGCACGGTGCCTCTACCTTACCTGATGAGCTGTTTGACAAGTTCCCGGAGAGCGGAGCCATAGAGATACACCTAGCTACTGGTTTCCAGAACATAGTTTACGATAAGATGCCTGAGGATCTGAAGCAGGAGATCTACAACTGGCTTAAGGAGAACAGGAAACACGAGTGGAAGGAAGGTCAGACTGAGGAGCAGTTCCTTTACAAGACTAGAAAGAGGGCTTTAGGTCCCTTTAAAG
>JALUEN010000263.1:1378-1906 GCA_027052755.1 bacterium
TTAAAGAGAAGATATGGTTAATGCCTTCTGAAATATTATCTGAGATAGAAGACGCACTGGAGAAGAAGTTCTCGCTCTTATTTGAGAAACTAGGTATCTTCGGAAGGAAGCCTGAGCTAGAGGGATATGTCTCTCCTGTAAAGGTTTGGAAAGAGCTGAAGTTAGAGACGGTACCAACCGTCTCAGCTGATAGCCCCTCAGATCTAGCTGATTAGCGGTTAGCTTAACCTCTAAGTAAGGTGATGTTTATGGCTGGAACTCTTAACGTCAAGGTTAAGGATATATTGGATTTATCGTTGTCCTCAATAACAACTTCAGGGGATCTCTTAAAGGCTATAGAACCCCTGAGGAAGGAGTATGATATTATCGTTGCTAGTATATCCTTGGGAAGCACTAGAAGAGACAAAGTTGTTGAACTTGATTTCAGGGAGTACAGATCTTTGATATTCCGGAAGGGTACTAACGGTAACTTTCAACTAGCAGCGGAGATGATAGAGAGACTAGATGGTCTTGTGGACAGTATAGGCC
>JALUEN010000264.1:0-3785 GCA_027052755.1 bacterium
TAATAATACTTGTAGCCTCGCACCTTCATGATTTATGAGCTCTAAATGGTAGTTCTCTGCCTCTCTCTCATAACTCTCTCTAAATTGGTTGAACTTTTCCTGAGTTCTCTGTGAATCCCTTTCCTCACCTATGGCCAGCTTCTCTAAGAGTAAAGCTGTCTCGCTAACGAACTTAGGGGTGTTTGGGGGAAGATCTTTTAAAGAGAGGTTGAACTTCTTCAAGCTTCTCTCAACAAAGCTTGTTATCTCCTGGCTGTTCTTCCTGATCTCCTCAGACAAACCCAGTTTTAGCGTCTCGTCAACGAGTTCCAGGGTTTTCAGTGGATCTCTTACTAACTGGTCATAGCTTATGAAAACCCTCTGAAACTTTCTGCTGTAGTATTCTGAGTATAGGATATACTTTGCCCAGAGAAAGAGGCCTTTCCCTATAGGGAAGTTATTCCTGTGAAATAAGGAATAAGCGACCTCAAGGGGATTCCTATAAGGGATGATTACCTTTATCTCGCTCTCAAATTCTGAGAGAACCTCCTCCCAGAATGGTAGAGTGATACACATCCTAGGATCTTTTATCCCAAAGAGGTTTGTCTCTCCGTAGTCTTCCTCTAGAATTTTGAGCGCTTCGTGTTTCAGCTCCTCTGAGAGAGGAAAATGATCCCCTTTAATAGGAGCTAGATCATACCAAGTAGTCTTAAGAGCAGGGAGAAGTTTTGAGTCATTGAAGATCATTATCCGTTTATTCTCGTAGAAGCCCTTTGGGTTGTCCCAAGCAGGAGCTAATAGATCTTTCCCCATAGAGACTCCTAAATGGTGAAGGAGCCCAGCTAAAGCAGAGGTGCCGCTGCGATGCATCCCTAGTATTAGTAAGCAGGTTCTCCTTGACATGATATTATCCCCTTTCTAAAACTTCCTTAAAGACTTTTAAGTGTTCTCTAGCGCTCTTCTCCCAAGAGAACTGTTTAGCTCTCTCTAGTCCTTTTTCTGCTAGTTCTTCCCTCAAGCGTGGATTCTCTATCAGCTTCCTCATAGCTTGAGCTATCTCTTCTATAGAGTATGGATTAACAAGTAGAGCTGAATTTCCTGCTATCTCCGGGCAGGCGGTCCTATCTGAGGTTATCACTGGACACCCGCATGCCATGGCTTCTAAAATAGGCATACCGAAGGTCTCGTGAAGCGAGGGAAAGACGAAGGCAAAAGCGTTCCTGTACAGCTCTGCCGCTTCACTGTGGTTTATCGGTTCCCTTATCACCTCTATCCCTTCACCTTTTACCTCTTTTCTGAAGCCTGGGACAACTAATTTAAGCTTGGGTTTGGGAGGGGGTAGGAGGTTGTAAGCGGATATGATCCTCTCAACGTTCTTCTTAGGTTGCCACTGAGAGATATGGAGGAAATAGGAGTTAGAAGAGTTCCTATCCCTTTTATTTGTAAGTTTAAAGACCTTTAAATTAACTCCGTGATATATTACTTCAATTTTCTCCCTGGGTAGCTTAAGGTGAGAAACTATCTCTTCTCTTGCATAGTTTGACGGTGTTATGATCTTTGATGCTATGAATCTATACAATCTCCACTTCATAAAGTTAAAGCTTCTTAAGAACTTCCCCTTAACTGCTTCTATAGAGGAGGGGTAATATATATGTGATGGTAACGAGAAAGGAGCAACCCCATGGAGGGTGATAACCAGCTTTTTGAAATTATTCTGGCTTAGTGATTTAAGAAACTTTAAGTACTTTAGAGGTGGTGCTGAACCGCCAGCGCAAGTTGGAAACCATGTTAAATCCGTTACCTCTATTAACGATTTTAATCCCTCTAAATTAGAGAAAGGGAAAAGTTTTACCTTCTTCTTTGATAACTCTGAGGATAGGTTCCTCACATAATTCTTCAGGCTTAGCGGTAATCCCGATGGGAAGTGTATTGCTAAACTTATACTCTCCATCCGAGACTCCACTTGAAATTTGCTTTATAGGACATTAGAACACCTTATACTGAAGTCCTCTCTCTCAAGGGTTAGGTTAGGGTTGTAGTATGGATCTCCTCTCTCTAATATATGACTCCACTTGGCTTTAAACTTTTCTGCTTCATCTTTTGGGAGTTTTAAGTTATCATCGCCTCTGTAGTAAAGCTCTGCAAAGGGGGTCCAGACCACTAAGTAGCCCTTCTCCCTAACCTTTAAGCAGAGGTCAATATCACTTAGATAAGAGTAGCTCTCATCAAAGCCTTCTACCTCCTCAAATACGTTTCTCTTAACCATCATGCATGAGCCTGACACCGCGGATAGGTTCTGTACGCTTATCAGACGACCAAAGTATCCAGGGAAATCACCTGGAGTTCCTCTATGTGAGTAGCCAATTAAGTCGTTTACCCCTATGATAATACCCCCATGATAGACCCTACCGTCTGGGTAATATAGCTTAGCTCCTACTATACCTACCTCTGGTCTCTGAATATGCTCTAGCATACGTTCAAGCCAATCAGGAGTTAGAGGCTCTATATCCTCAAGAAATACTAATACCTCTCCTCTGCTAAGCTTCACTGCGAGGTTATTAGAGGCGCTCCAGCTGAGCTGAGGATCTTGTTTTATGACCTTTACGAATGGGAACTCCTTCTCTAACTCTGAGAGATTATTTTCAGAGGATTCTCTAAATACTACGATAACTTCAAGGTTTTTGTACGTTGATCTCTCTATTACTGATCTCAGTATTTTCTCTGAGATCAGCTTACCACTCCTACTGCTAATGATGAGGGAGATAAAGGGGGTGTGTTTGATCTCATATCTAACCTTATACCATCCATAATATGGTTTCATTATCTCCACTTTTCCTTCCCAACCGATCCTCCTCAGGTGATCCTCTATAGCTCTCTTCCCAGCTTCAAAGGCGTAAAGTTTTGCCTCTGGCCTGAGAGCTGTTGAGCTAAGGTTAACCCTCCAGTGATAGAGGATCCTAGGGATGTGAACGATCTCTTTAGCTTTCTCTGTTGCCCTAAGGATTAGGTCATAATCTTGACTACCATCAAACCCTTCCCTGAAACCACCTATTGCTTCCATTAAATCTCTCTTGAGAACTAAAAAATGAGTTATGTAGTTACAGCTCCTTAGGAGATCTGGACTCCAATCGGGTTTGAAGAAGGGATCAAATCTCTTGCTCCCATCTTCAGAGATCTTATCCTCATCTGAGTAAATTAGATCAGCTTCTGGGTGATCATTGATAACTCTTACGACCTCAAATAGTGCGAAGGGAGCTAGTATATCATCGTGATCTAAGAGAGCTATATACTCCCCAGTTGCTAACTTGAGAGCTTCATTGGAGTTACCGACTATACCCTTGTTCCCGTTTAAATATTTAACCTTTATCCTATTATCTGCTCTCCTATACCTCTCAAGGATCTCTCTAACATGTTTTTGAGTACTACCTCCATCAGCTATACAGAGCTCCCAGTTTTCATAGGTTTGATCTAAAACTGACTCTATCATCTCTATCAAGAATTTCTCAGGTGTGTTCCATACAGGGGTAACGATGCTTATCTTAGGGTTATATTTAAATCTATAAGCCCTCTGCCTTTCTAACTCTTCTAAGACTGGCTCATTCTCCTTTATCCAACACTCGTACCTATCTAGTGGTGAGTTTTGGATTTTGTCCCTTATATATCGCTTCACTTTCCTGATAGCATGAGATAACCCGTATCTCCTGATATCATTTAAAAATCTACTAACTAATTGGGGATTTCTTTTTAAGTGCTTTAGAACTTGAAAACCAAGGTTTAGCATAGTTCTCCTAAAATTTTCTCCTTTC
>JALUEN010000264.1:3795-7137 GCA_027052755.1 bacterium
GTGTTGAACCAGGGAGCGGGATTCCTTCCCTCTCTCCAGCCGTGAAGGACATAGTGCTCAATGGGATCCATTCTAGCGCTTCTCACATCAGGGTATTGCTTGAGGTACCAGCTCTTATCAAAGAGCCTAGAGAACTTTATTACCCAATACTCCCTCTTTAACTTTCCTCGCATGGCTCTTTACTGCGCCATCTCTGGTATCTTAGGTATTAAGTACCCTGTTCTGTTATGGATTACCTCTATCTCTAAGTTAGTAGGTTTCAAGGAGAGAAACTTCTGGAAAGCATCTAACTGATCTAACTTTAGCGAGAATCCAGCTTTTACCTTTCTTCCTGAGAGCCTCTCTATATCAGGTCTAGGTAGATCAGGTACTCCCTCGTATATGTTCTGTCCGTTAACCTTTATGGAAAAAGTAGCAGGTTCATCTGTCTCAAGATCTAAGAGCCAACCGGATATCTCGCGTTCGTTGATGACCTCAAGATACCCCCACACGCCTGATTTGACGTAACCAGACTTAATTAGTTCGCCGAGAACATCAGAGAAGTAACCATACCTCTGATTTAGGTACACTTTCTCCCTAAGCGGTGGAGTTATAGAAGAATTCTTTATGAACTCCTCTGAGGCCTGATACCTGCCATTTATTGCTTTTAAAATCACCTCTTGGGGAACTTCTTCCTGCTTTTGGTAACGCTTTATCTCCTCAGATGTTAACTCAAATAGGTTCTGGGTTTTCAAGATCTCGGAGAACAACTTCTTATTTGACTCCTCATAATACTTAAGAATCTTCAACCTCAGGCCTAGTGGTAGAAAGGCGCTTCTCAATTTCCCTAGTTTATCATCTAAGCGGTACTGCAGTTTAACCAGCTCTCTCTTTAAGTTCATGGAACTCTCATTTATCTCAAATAAGTACTTCTCATTCAGGATCTTCAGCGCTTCAACACCTTCAAATGAGAGTGAGGGATTTGTCCTGAGGTTTAGCTGTAAGTTATCTATTATCTCTTTTCTGAAGTTAAGGGAGAGCTTGAGGAACTTACTTACCATGTTCTCACCTTTATTGAAGATTAAAGGCTTTAAAGCTACGTTATCTATTCCCTCTCTAGATATACGATCTAGGAATCTCTCTATAACCTCGCCATATTTGTATATCCTGTTTAAGGACTGAGCAACTTGGCTCTCTATAATCTCAAAGTTATTGTACAGCTCGCTCTTTACCCTCTCCTGATATTCGGTTTCTATCAACTGATCCTGACGTCTTAGTGAAAAGACGAGATATATCTTATTGAACATATCATGTATATCCTTGAGAAATTCCCTTGTAGGTTCCCACTCGTAGGAGGAGAACATCTCAGAGCTGATAATTACCGTGTGGACTCTATCTATATAGCGCTGTATCTCCTCTGTGAGCTCTTTTAGAAGGGCTTTCTTGTCTAGCTTAAGGTGAGAGTAGAAAGGATCACTTTTAGGCTGGTAAACCACGCTCAGGTGAAAGTGGTTTACCTCTCCACCTGTTCCCGCTACAGGGTATAGATAACCATGTTTTAGGAGGAACTCCCTGTGATTGCTTAAGAAAGTCTGGATAGAAGTGCTTCCAGTTTTAGGATATCCTATATGGAGAACTAGATTGGGTTTACTGGATCTTGAGGGGTTTAAGAAAAGCCCTATTTGAAGAGGGCTCTTTTTAGATGAGCTATCGCTCCTCCTATCCTCCTGAGGTTGAGCTTTCCAGTTAGGATTAGGTTTTCTGTTTTCGTGTTGTCCCCACTTGATCCAGTGGAAGAAGGGGTTGATGCCTTTTTTAGCGACATCAGGGTTGTTTTGAAGGTAGAAGCTAGTGTTGAACCAGGGAGCGGGATTCCTTCCCTCTCTCCAGCCGTGAAGGACATAGTGCTCAATGGGATCCATTCTAGCGCTTCTCACATCAGGGTATTGCTTGAGGTACCAGTTCTCATCAAAGAGTCGTGAGAACTTTATTACCCAATACTCCCTCTTTAACTTCCCTCGCATCCTTAAGGATCACCCTGCTATTTAGGATTCCCTTTAACCCCCTTTGAAGTTCTCTATAAGGTATATCAACCCTTTTCAATGTATTTGAAGGGAAAAATATGGAAAGTTTTAAATAGAGTATCTGTAAACTACAAAGGGAAGGAGAGAAAAAGCCATGAAAGGTGTTCTCTTAGCTGGAGGGAGTGGAACTAGGCTATACCCTATCACAGTAGCTATCAACAAACACCTACTTCCAATATATAACAAGCCAATGATCTATTACCCCCTATCCGTTTTAATGTTAGCTGGAATACGTGAGGTTCTAATCGTCGTTAACCCTCAGGATGAAGAGGTTTTCCGTAAGCTGCTAGGTGATGGTAGCAGGTTGGGGATGAGAATTCAGTACGCTATCCAGGAGAAACCCAGGGGATTGGCTGATGGTTTGCTGGTTGCAGAGGACTTTATAGGCGATGATAGCGTTTGCATGATCTTAGGAGACAACATCTTCTTTGGGCACGACTTACCTAATATACTCAGGAGCGCTAAGGAGGAAGTGGAGAGCGAGGGTGGAGCTGTGGTGTTCGGTTACTACGTTAAGGACCCTCAGAGGTTTGGGATCGTCCAATTTGATGAGAGGGGAAAGGTTATATCTATAGAGGAGAAGCCTGAGAACCCAAAATCTAACTATGCAGTTGTGGGACTGTACTTCTATGATAATCAGGCTCTGAGTTATGCTAAGGAGATAAAGCCATCTCCTAGAGGAGAGCTGGAGATAACTAGCGTTAACCAGGAATACCTTAAGAGAGGAAGTCTTAAGGTAAAGATCCTTGGAAGGGGTTTCGCATGGTTTGATGCAGGGACTTACGATAGCTTTCTTGAGGCTGGTAACTTTGTCGCCACTATTGAGAACAAAACGGGGCTTATGATCGGTAATATTGAGGAGATTGCCTATAGAAACGGCTGGATCTCTAAGGAGAAGCTCCTGGAGATTGCTGATACCCTGAGGAACACCTCCTACGGCGAGTACCTTAAGAGGATAGCTAACGAGTGAGTCTTAGAGGTTAAGCCTTTTTAAATTAATTATCTCTCTTTTAGCTCTCTCGTAGTCCTCCGGCACTCCTATATCAATGAAGTATCCCTCAAATGGTAGCCCGTAGAATGGATAGAGCTTAAAGTACCTACTTATAAAATCCCTTTCAAGGGAGAACCTATCTGGTAGATCTAATCCACAGAAGAATTCCTTATCCAGTATATAGATACCGCCATTAATTAGGCCTCTACCTCTCCTCTGATTTTTCTCTGTGAACCCTTTTATCCTGAGGTCTTCATCTATCTCTACAGAACCGTACCTGCTGACATC
>JALUEN010000265.1 GCA_027052755.1 bacterium
ACCTGAGCGATAGCGTACAGCGCCTCTCCCCTGAAACCGTAAGTGGAGATATTCAGGAGATCATCCTTAGAGCCTATCTTACTAGTGGTGTACCTCTCTACTACCAGTGGTAAATCCTCGCTTGGGATACCTATCCCGTCATCAACTACCTCTATTAGGTCTAAGCCACCGTTCAGGATTTTTACCTTTACCTTTGAAGCGCCAGCATCAAGTGAGTTCTCAACGAGTTCCTTTACCACGCTTAGAGGGCTCTCTACAACCTCTCCTGCAGCGATGAGGTTTCGTACCTCTGGCGGAAGCCTCTTAACCCTACTCAAAGCACTCACCTCTCATCTTGAATTCAATATTCTCCATAGCTTACCCCTTTCACTGGGAGATATTAAAGGGAAAGGGCTTGAGGAGGCTCTGAAGAACCTTATTTTAAGTCCTTTAAATCTCTTTTAGCTGAGGATTTTGAAAGGAGGATCAATGAGATGGAGGCTATCAAGCTTGAGGGAGTTCTTAATGAGCTTAGGGATTACGCTCTTAATCTCGCGAGGGAGCTGAGGATAGAGAGTAAATCTCATTTAGAAATTCTCCCTGAACTTAGATCTAAGCTTCTAGAGAGGCTAAGGGAACTGAGGGAAGAGTTTAAAGGCTCCTGGATGGAGATATTAAAGCTCTGGATGTACTTAAGAGAAGCTGTGGAAGTTCTACGAGAGAGAGGTGCAGATATCCCTGAGGTAAGGGTTAGGTTTGCGCCGTCTCCTACCGGACATCTACATATAGGTGGGGCTAGAACTGCTCTGTTTAACTGGCTTTTAGCCAGGTCCATGGGTGGAAAGTTCCTACTTAGGATAGAGGATACAGATCTAGAGCGCTCCCGAAAGGAGTATGAGGAGAGCATCCTGAACGACCTCAGGTGGCTCGGTTTAGAGTGGGATGGGTTAGCTAGACAAAGCGATAACTTTCAGAAGTATAGGGATTTAGCGTATCAACTTCTGGATAGGGGATTAGCTTACAGGTGTTTCTGCACTAAGGAAGAGCTTCAAGCTATGAGGGAAGAGCAGAGACGAAAGGGCCAGAAGATAGGTTATACTGGAAAATGTCGTAATTTATCACCTGAGGAGATTCAGCGCAACCTCAACCAGGGGAAACCCTTCTCTATAAGGTTCAAGGTGCCGCGAGATGGCAGTAAAGTCTCCTTTAGAGACGGGTTGGCTGGCGAGCTGGAGATGCCTACTGATGAGATTGAGGACTTCGTTATCCTTAAATCAGATGGAACTCCTACCTATAACTTCGCTGTGGTTATAGATGATCACGAGATGGGGATTACTCATGTCCTAAGAGGAGCTGAGCATACCGTTAACACTTTTAAACAGATCCTACTTTATGAAGCTTTCGGCTGGGAACCCCCTGAGTACTGGCACTTATCGGTAATCTTGGATGAGCAGAAGAAGAAGCTTAGCAAGAGAAAAGGCTCTGTGTTCGTCAGTCAGTTCAGGGAGGATGGGTATCTCCCGGAGGCTCTGTTTAACTTCTTATCACTTCTGGGATGGTCTCCTAAGGATAACAGGGAGAAGATTGAGCCAGCTGAGATAGTTTTGATATATAACCTCAAGAACTTAAGTAACTCGCCTGCTGTATTTGACTATAAGAAGCTTCTGTGGCTTAACGGTCAGTACCTTCAGGAGATGCCTGATCATGAGTTAGCCCATCTCCTAAAGCCTTGGATTGAAGCTAATGGTTGGAATCCTGAGATCTTGACCGAGGAGAAGTGGCTTCTCTTAGCTAGAGAGCACAAAACGAGGGGGAAAACTCTTAAGGAAATTGTCCAGATGGTTGACTATATCTTCACTGAGGTTCAGCCACCTGAGGACCTGATCGTTAAGTTCTTCTCAAAGGTTAACCTAGAGATATGGAA
>JALUEN010000266.1 GCA_027052755.1 bacterium
ATGGTATATCTCCCCAGTTATGTCTTATCTTAAAGATCGCTTTGATATCAGGTGGACTTCTACTCTTGACTATGTTAGTTTGGTGGCTTTGGAGGATCGCTAGCGAGGGGGATCAGCTTAAGAGAGCAGAGGAGATGACCGCTGATACCTTGAGATCCTTGGAGACCTCTAAATCGCCGAAGACTAGAGAAGTAGCTGCTAAATACATCTATCAGCTCCCTAAGGAGTTCTCTGAGAAGTTAGAGCTTAACCTTAACGCTATTAAGAGGAGCTCTGAGCATATCAGGAGGACGCTGGAGGACGATGATCTCTCATCTAAGTTAAATGAGCTTGAGAGAGGTTTGGAGAAGGTTGATAGGGCTTTAAAGTGGTTAATAGCTAGTTTAGCAGGCTATAGTGGAGATCCATATACCCTAGCTCCTAGAGAGCTAGAGAGTATGATGAGCGATCTCAAGGAGATTCCTTATTCACTTCAGGAGGACATAGCTAAACTGCTTAACTTGATTGAAGCTCTGAGATATGGTCCTGAGAGTTATAAGCTGAATCAGGAGAGCTGGAAGGAATTCATAGAGCTAGTTAGTAAAATAGAAGGTTCGGAACTGTTTAATAAATCAAAATTAGAGGAGATTCTCAGAAAGAAGCTTTACACGTAGTTGAGATGAAATTTGCTGTGTGAGGTGAAAGCTATGACTGTATCCACAGCTAGGAACGACCTAATCCTGAAGATCATAAAGGAGATAAAGAAGGTTATAGTAGGACAGGATGAGCTCATCCTGAGGATAATCGTAGCGCTTTTATCTAAGGGACATGTTCTCCTAGAGGGTGTTCCTGGGTTAGCGAAAACCTTAGCTTTGCAAACCTTAGCTGAGACAATTGACGCTAAGTTTAACCGTATTCAATTCACCCCTGACCTCCTGCCCGCTGATATCAGCGGTACAAAGGTCTTCAATCAGAAGACTATGGAGTTTGAGGTGGTTAAGGGACCTATATTCGCTAATTTCGTCCTAGCCGATGAGATTAACCGAGCGCCTGCTAAAGTTCAGTCAGCTCTCTTAGAAGCTATGCAGGAGAGGCAGGTTACTATAGGTGAGCATACCTTCAAGCTTCCCGAACTCTTCATGGTTATGGCTACCCAGAACCCTATAGAGAGTGAGGGTACCTACCCGCTTCCAGAGGCTCAGGTTGATAGGTTCTTAATGAAGGTTAAGGTTACCTATCCTTCTAAGGATGAGGAGCTTACCATACTTGATAGAATGGGAAGTAACTTTAAAACTCCTACACCTGACAGGGTGGCTACTGTAGAGGATATCCTTGAGATACAGCGAGAGGTGGATGAGGTTTACGTGGACGATAAGCTGAAGAGGTACATTGTGGATATAGTCTTCGCTACCAGGTTTCCTGATAAGTATGGCTTAAGCGAGTTAAAGCCTTTAATAGATTGGGGTGCGAGCCCTCGTGCATCGCTCAGCTTATTCAGGGCTTCTAAAGCCCTAGCGTATATAAGATCAAGGAACTACGTATTGCCAGAGGATATAAAGGAACTAGCTTTTGATATCCTCAGGCATAGGATAATACTATCCTATGAAGCCTTCGCTCAAGGTGTCTCTCAGGAAGAGGTGATAGAGCAGATCCTTAAAAAGATAAAGGTCCCCTAAAAGGGGACCCTATCCTTCAGCTCTATAAAATTCTACCCTACTTCTTCAGGTCTAAGATATATTCAGGCTTATCTGGTGTGAGCTTAGCAGATGGGGAGAGGTTTAACATAATCTCCTCAGGCTGGTACTGGCTAGTTAGTTTCACGACTTTCTTCACCTTGGCGATGATCGCTACCGGTTCCTTCTTAGGTGGACAGACGAAGTAGATGTACTTTATAGATATCGCTTTCAGGTCCTTTAGAGTAGTGCTAGGTGGGACCTCAATTGCGAACCTTATCCATCCGTCTCCAACCTTGGAGCCTCTATAAGGTATAGCTAAGTTCTGGATACCGTGAGATGAGAAATACCACTTACCATCCTTCAGCTGTACCCCTCCTATTAAACCTCCGCAATCTACTTGAGTGGCTTTTACATCTATAAACAGGTAATTACTGGGATCTGAGGGGGCTAAGGTGTCTGGGTTTGGCTTAGGCTCAAGCTTAGACTCTCTGTAAAGCTCACAGGCTGTTACCTCATATATCCATGGGTACCTATCCTGCATCTCCTCTCTAGTCCCCTCCTCTAATTTTGGAACAGGATACATAGCTATCATTGGAACCGATAGGGAAACTACCTCATCAGAGAAGTTATTGTTTAAGCTAGCCACCTTCAGGAGGGGGTGATAGCCTGCTACATACTTACCGTTAAATTCCTTAACCTTGTGCCCAACGGCTTGATACTCTATTTTCAGAGGTTCCTGGGACCTGCTGGAGACCCATACACTGGCAATCCACTCTATGTCAGTGAAGTGGCCCCATAGAGCTATCAGCTTATCTGTAGGGGTACCTCCGTCCTCGTTTGAGAATATAACGTAATAATCTATCCTTTTCACCCTTTTAGATTCAGGATGTTCCTCGTAGTACATCAGTAAAGGAGTATCAGTGCTTAGGTACCCATCTCTGTAAGCGATAACAGGTGAGTACTTGAAGGCATCATCACTAGGTAATTTCTCTAGAGCGATACCGTAGAACTTCACCCTGTCAGGTGCTTTAGTAACCTTTAAGGTTAACGTTACCCTTGGTGGCATTAGCTTACCTATAGCTATCCTGTAAACCGTAGGTTTTGAGCCGTTGAACAGCACAACTCTCTGGTTTAAGCCTGGAGATGATACCTCTAGTTCAGCTGATATATTATCACCTATGTTACACCACGAGATGTTATAAGGTTTGACGTAGATAGCTAAGGCGTACTCCCCCTCACTAGGTACTTTAAACGTGAAGGTTTTCTCCTCGTTTTGAGATAGGTAAAATTTCTTATAATGTTTAGCCACGATCTTACTACCTTTTAGCCTCTGAATTCCGATGAAGCTACTCTGTGCGGATGCTTTAGGAGAGATCACCAGGTGAGAGCCTGTCAATATTAGCGCAAATAAAATCAGATACAACAACCACTTTCTCACTACAGGATATTTCTCCGCCATGTCTTTCACCCTCCTTGAGAGATGGGAAGTGAGAATTACAGTGATTACTGAGTTATATTTTCTTCATAGTACCTAAGCTCCTTCAAAATTCTTAGATTGAATTCCTGAGAAGCTGATAAAGAGGGAAAGAAGAAGGGATGTCGAAAAAACCCTAGAGCTCTTTTCACACAGGGCAACTGTTAAGTATATGCCCATTTGTCGTTAAAATTGTAAGAGGATAAAAAATATTAGGATAGGCGGGATGGGACGTGGCTAAGTTCGCTTTTCTCATTCACCCGTTGACGCTTGAGGATGTCTGGCGACCAATACCAGAGGCTAGGAACAAGAGACCTGAGGTTATCAGGCAGTTCCTCCTCTGGATGGATCCGTTTGAGACTGCTTATATCTCTTTTAAGACTAAAGCAGGGGTCCAGTTGGAGGGTTGGTTCATAAGCGTACCGATGCTACCAGAGGACTTCATAACTAACGAGCAACTGGCTATAGAAAAGGTCCTGAAGGCAGCAAATTTAGCTAAAGAGTTAGGTGCAGAGGTTCTTGGATTAGGGGCTTACACCTCGGTTATAGGTAATAGCGCCCAGAAACTAGGTGACAAGATACCGCTACCTATCACCTCAGGAGCTAGCTATACTGTTGCAGCCTCCCTTGAGGTAACTTACCGAGTCTTCAATCAGCTTGGAGTACCTCTTAAGGAGTTATCAGCTGCTGTGGTGGGAGCTACAGGAGCAATAGGCAGAGTCACCTCGTTCCTCTTGTCTAAAGATGTGAAGAGATTGTGCTTGATCGCTAGGAACCTGAGTAGGTTAGAATACGTGAGAGGAGAGATCTTAAGCTGGTTAAAAAATAGGGGAATTGAAGCCCCAGTTATAGAGATCTCAACTGATCTCAAACTGCTTAGTACTTGTGATCTGACTATCGCAGCTACTTCATCTACTGGTAATCTGATAAAGCCGGAGATCTTACCCCCAGGCAGTGTGGTATGCGATGTCTCACTACCAGGAGACGTATCTCAAGAGGTTAAGAGGAACAGAAAGGATGTCCTGGTCATAGAAGGCGGTCTAATCAAACTACCAGAGATCCCTAAACTAGTTAGCAAGTACAGCGATAGCTGGGAGAAGCTTATGGGATATCCTGAAGGTGTTGTTCTGGCATGTATGGCGGAAACTATGCTAATGGCTGCGGAGGGAATCCATGAGAACTACAGCATTGGCAGGAACATAAGCCCGGAGAAAGTTGAGAGAATGAAGAAACTAGCGGAGAAGCATGGGATGGAAGTATATGGTGTACCAGATCGTGATAAGCTAATCCCTGAGGACTTCCTAAAAGTATTCAAGACCTTAAAAAGAGGTATCTCTAATTGAGTTGGGAAATACTACTTAGAACCTGGGAATCATGTCTAAGGAGGGGTTAATATGACGCCGGTAAAACTGCCACCAGTTAATTTTAAAGCCTTAGCTGACTCTGAGGTCTCTAAGCGATTTATTGGAGGGCATAGGCTATGTGCTGGATGTACTGCTGGAGCCATAGTTAGACAGGTCCTTATGTCCATAGAGAAGCCTGTTGTGGTTGTCAACGCTACCGGTTGTCTAGAGGTTGCTAGTACTATCGTGCCTTACAGTTCCTGGAACGTACCATGGGTGCACATAGCTTTTGAGAACTCTGCAGCTGTGGCTTCAGGTGTGGAGGCGGCTATAAAATCACTGACTAGAAAGGGTTACCTTAAGAAGGAGATAGTTGTTGTGGTCTTCGCTGGAGACGGTGGAACCTACGATATAGGTTTCCAAGCCCTATCAGGAGCTGCAGAGAGAGGGCACCAGATAATATACGTGCTCTATGATAACGAGGCGTACATGAACACAGGTATTCAGAGATCAAGTTCAACTCCTAAGTATAGCTGGACCACTACCTCACCTTACGGTAAGGCAATTCCTGGTAAGTCCCAACCTAAGAAGAACATCACTGAGATCATGGTCGCTCACGGGATACCTTATGTAGCTCAGACAGCACTTTACCCACCTCTAGACCTGATGAGGCGAGTGAAGTTCGCGGTAGAGAACGTTAAGGGCTTCTCCTTCTTCAACGTATCCATGCCCTGTAACAGGGGTTGGAGGTTTAGATTAGAGGATACTGAGAAAGTCGTCAGGCTAGCAGTGGAGACCCTATACTGGCCCGTCTATGACGTTTATGAGGGAATCTACACCGTTTACAAACCTAGACAAGTGAAACCCCTGGAGGAGTTCCTAAAGCTTCAGGGAAGGTTCAAACACCTCCTTGACCCAGCTAACAAACAACTACTTGAGGACTTTAAAGCCTACGTGAGGAGGAACTGGGAGTTACTACTAGCTAAAGAAGAAGACTCTAGAAAGTGGGCAGAGAGGGTTAAGAACATAAAGTAACAACTACTCCTTTTAGAAATGATCAGAAGCTGAACCTAAAGATATATAAGGGTATTTTAGTGATTTAAGTAGGAGAACAAGAAGGTAGTGTAGGAGTTCTTTAGCTCTCTAAGCGATTTTTAAAATTAACTTAAACTTTATTGGTTTAAAGAGATAGGAGTATCTTTTATTACACTTATCACAGTTTCACATCCTTTTTAATCATTCCCTAACTAAGATAGTGCTAAAATGGTTAGCGCTATGCTTAAAGGAGGGATAGGCTAACATCCTTTAACACAATTAGAAATTCACTTAAAGGGGAGAGATCTTGATTTGAACTTTTTAACCTTTTATTAAAGAGAATTTTAATTCTCCCCTTGAAGCCTTAGCTTAAAATTCCCCATAATTTTACTTGAGGAAAGCAAAGGTTATAATAATATCTTGGGGGGAGTTAATATGGTAAGGGAGATTAATAACATGAAGATAGTAAACGCTAAGGGGAACCCATATTTTAAGCTTGATTTTAAAAAGGTTGATAACTCTCTTGAAGAAGCGCTTCTGCCTCATCACGATCAGGTTACCCTCAGCTTCGTATCTAGAGAGGTAAATAGAAAGGGTTTCGCTGTCCTGAAAGGTAAGTACGGCGATGCTAACGTTAACCTTCAGTTCACATCACCTTACTCAGGAACACTCCTAGTAAGGGGACAGGTGGGGGACACTCCCATTAACGAGCTGATCGCAATCGGTGTGGTATATGGTCCTGTGAAGGAGGAGGTTATCAACGTTGATGGTAAGGAGGTTAAGGCTACAACTCAAACTGCTCAGGCTGCTGCTTTCTCCTCAAGGGATACCTTGAAGACCCTCATGGAGTACTCAAGCAGTTACTCTGTGAAGGTTTACAAGTACAACCTTGATGGGGAGGAGCACGTGAGAGTTGATGGGAAACAGGAGATAAATACCCAGCTGAAGATCGCTAACCCAGTTACCCAGGAGATGGAGCTTACCACTACCTTCAACCCCTACAGGAAGGTTAAGGTGAACGACTTAGTCCTTGAGTTCATGGATAATAAGGCTAAGTTAAAGGGTAAGTTCTACTCAATTAGGTTTAAGGATGGGATGAAGATCGCTGGTAAACAGCATAAGGTGGAAGTTGACTACCAGTTCAAGGATGGTAAGATGATCGCTAAGGGTAGTGTGAAGAACATATACAAACCATCTGAGAACTTGCAGTTCTTCTACGTGGTTACTTGAGGTTAGATAGGGAATCTCAGGAGGTAGCTAGAGGTTGGATAAGTTTAGTTTGAGAAAAGTAGCTGCCTTTAACTCAAATATATCTAGTTTCCAGAAAACACCGACTTCAAGCAATTTAATAAACAAGTTAAACCTGAGGCCCTCTCCCTCATCCCCTCAGGGAGAGGAGCCAAGTACTCTTGGAAACGATGAGAAAACGGATATTTCTCCTCTTAGGGTGGAAGGACAAAGGGATATCGCTGGTAAGATAGGTGAATCCTCATCTGGTTTAAGTGATCCCAACCTAGAAACTTCTAGTCCTCTAGGATTCTACTCAGCTATTAGCCCTAACTCGCTTTCCCTTCCGCTATCAGGTTTTG
>JALUEN010000267.1 GCA_027052755.1 bacterium
TAATTTTATTTTGCTAGTTAGAAGAGACCCTCCACTGAGCTTTAATTGAGTGCTCCTCAGGAGGTGTGTAATCAAAGTTCCCCTGCAGGAGCTCAGGGTGTTTGTTTAGGTAGTCCATGAAAGCGACAAATGCCTTATAGGCATCCTTCATATCTGTTAAGAGTTCCTCTCTTGTAGATGGCTGAAACCTCCTTCCTAGCTCTATAGTGTAGGTTATGTGTCCTTGGACAAACTGCCAATCCTCAGAGGAACCGGTTGTCGGATACAGGTCAGATGACTGCATAACCCTAAACCTATTTCCAACGGCTTTGTTCATGTAATTCCCCATATCCTTGTATATCTTGTCAATAGAGGTTGGTTTATAGCTGTGTCCCCATGGGAACAGGATCATCCTACCATAGGAGTGAAGGTCAATAACAGCTTTCACCGCTGGGTGTCTGGAGAACTTCTGTACTGCTTGGATCTCAGGCTCAGAGGCTCCACTAGGTCCTCTGTAGGTTTCAGATCCAGGATAGTCGCTTGCTCCGTAGTCGTCCCATGTACTGTTAGGTGTATCACCTGGTCTCCTGTATAGGTAAGGGTACCTCTCATCGTAGTAGTTCCTGTTAGGATCTACACCGAAGGAGCCATCCTCGTTAGGTCTCCTGTTCTTTCTCCACCAAGGGTTTCTCTTAAGCGAGTACTCATAACCATCCGGGTTAACCATGGGTATAATATCCACCTCAAACTTATCCAGTAGCTCTGTGATGAGTGGGTCCTTACCATAGCCTGCCAGAAGCTTCTCAGCTGTGTAAACCGCAGCCTCTCCTGTTTGCCACTCTCTAGCGTGATGCAGTCCAGTTAGGACTATTCTGGGCTTTACAGGTTGCCCACTCTTGTTCTTTGGTGAGGTGATCCTGAGAACCCAGATATCTCTCTTCTCCCAGCTCTTACCGATGCTCTCCATCTTGGCGAGTTTAGGGTATTTCTTAACGAGGTCCTTCATAACGTTAGTTAGTCCCTGATAATCCCTGACCAGCTCCTTCCCCTTAAGCTCTTTTCCAGCTAGGTAGCTAACGAAGTCCTCCTCAATTCCCTTGATATCAGCGTCAACTACTGGTTTGCCGTCTTTACTTCTCAGAGCTGCGGTCTTTATTATCTCGTCTTTAATCATGTAGTTTCTTATCTCTTCCTTGGATAGGAAGCCATCCTTGTTCAGGTCAATTTTCTTCGCTAGTTCCTGCCTATCTTTGTCCCCAGGTACTCTCACTATTTTCCCATGGTAGTTCAGGGTATATCCGTCCTTTGGGCCCTCTACCTTCATAACCAAGTCCCCCCTTCTAGAGCAGGTGAAGAATTAGGTTCAATTATATCTTAAGTCTCTCTCTGGAGATAGGGTGAAAACATGCCGTTTGAAATGTAAATTAAAGTTTACTAAAAGTTTAGAAGGAAGTGGCCGAAAAAGGAGTGAAAGTTTGTTAACAAGTTTTCTCTGAAAGAGGAAAGGGCTTCTCTCCCTTAAAGAGCTTCGCTCGTTTCTAAGAAGCACCCCTTCTTCAGAAAATCATTAAACTAGCTCTCCCTGGAATAGCGAAGCTCCTTCTTTCAAGCTTCTATTAGGGCTACTGCCGCTCTCTTTGACATACCGAACAACGCACTTCTTTACTGGCTTAAGCAGCTGGCTCTCTTCTTCCCCAAAATTCTCACACTCAGGAAAGCTAACACTATAGGGATAGATAAGACGCAGAATATCGATGAAGCTGATACTAGAGAAGGAGTAGATAGTAACGGATAGAGGTTCCTGGTATAATTGATATGGAACACAAGTAAAGGAGCGATTTGGGAGGAGGAGGTTGGTGGAGAGGGCGATGAGATCGCTAAAGGAGAGGTTAATGGGAAGCTTGCTG
>JALUEN010000268.1 GCA_027052755.1 bacterium
GGGCTTTAACTTTGTTAAAGTTAGTCTCAAAGAACTTCTGCATCCTTACCTTAAGGTTAGGGCTATCGTGATAGATCCATATATAACTCTCCTCAAAGTAATAGAGGGTTCTACGGATCTCAAAGTGGAGGCCACTGAGCCACAGATCAACTAGGTGTTTAAACAATTTATCTGCGCTTTTATACCCCATCTCATCAGCGATCACCAGTATATCTCTGAGGAGCTCGGCAGCTACGAGATTGCTTCCATAAGCCCTTAGTTTCTCAACGTCTCTTAAGGACTTTCTGATAGCTTTTATTTTCTCTTCTCTATCCTCTGTTCTCATTGATTCCCTGAAGATCTTTTGATAGATCCATAGAGCCTCACCGTAAAATCCTCTTTTTAGTAACCTAGTGGCTCTGGTTCGTAGTTTTCGTTGAGTATCGGGATCAGAGATAGTTTTTAGCTCCTCTCTGGTAACAGGGAGATTCATATGGCTTTCCCCCTTTTAAATTAAATGTTGCTAGGCTTTGCCTCTGGAGAAATATTAGCCTCTTCTCTATCTCTTAGGAGAAATTCCTTTAATGCATCTACTTTTTCCTGAACTTCCTGGAGAAGCTCAGATATGAGCTCCTCCCTCCCATCAGTGGGGTTAAGAGTTTGTTCTTTTAGAAGCAGAGCTAAAAAGGCTAGTTCTCTCAGTAAGCTCTTCAGCAGTGGACGTTTCTCATTAGGGAGTATATTAAGGAGCTTTCTGCGGTAAGTTGGGTTTACCACAGCGATGGCTAGGACATTCGGTAATCTTAGCTTCTTGAAGAGCTCTCTAAGGGTTAAGAGGATGTTCTTCTCTTCTAGCTTGATATACCTGTACAGTCCTATCGCTAGTGGAAAACCAGCAAGTATATACACGATCGCGTAACCGATAAGCGAGGTAACTAACTTAAATGACTCTCTATCCTGAAGAGACTCTCTTATCGGTAGCATAACTCCTAAGCTGTTCCAGATGAAGTGGATCAGCATAGCTATGAACAGACTACCACCGATATAGAGTAGTTTTTCAGGTAAGTTCCTCTTAGTTTTGGAGATAGCTAAAGCTGTACCTACGTATGCTGTGGTTAGCTGATGGAAGAAGAGAAGCAGTGTCCACCTTATAACTACCATCTCCCAGAAACCTTGAGGTCCTTCCTTTAAACCTTGGAGTATGTAGAGGATATTCTCTGATGTAGAGAAACCTAAACCGACTATAGCTCCGTATAAAAAGCCATCAAGTGGGCTGTTGACATCTTCCCAGGCTATTAAGACGATAATTCCCACGCAAGCGGCTTTCGTTAACTCCTCAACAAATGGGGCTACTCCTATAACGTTGATTACGCTGAGGTGTGTGCTATCTATTTGAAATACTAAGTATATCAGAGCTACTAGAACAGATGATAAGAAAGTAGCTACTAATGGAGCAACTATTATCCCCAGTCCTAAAGCTAGCATGACTAGGCTTATCGGCTCTTTCTCATACGGATCTAAGGAGTAGTATAAAAACAGTAGCATGGAGGCGATGAGAAAGGAGATGAATAGACCTAATAGTGCAAGTCCTGTGCCCTGAAATGGGTCTGGAGCTCCCAAGCCTTGGCATAAGGCGCAGAATAGGAATAGTCCTATTCCTGTAGTTAATATAACTATCGCTGAGATCAGATAAAAGAACCTCTTATCTCTTAGCTTATCTATTCTCCTAAGTATCCTAGCTCTTAGCTTAGAGCTCAAAGCTATTCCTCCATTCTAGCTCCTTTTCTTATTTCTCAAGAGGTTTGCTAATTTCAAACCTAAACCTAGAGCCATAATTCCCCCTATTACAGGACCTCCTATCCCTATGGCTGAGGCTAACATTCCAGTTCCCAGCATCACAGAGGAT
>JALUEN010000269.1 GCA_027052755.1 bacterium
AACAAGCGATTAGATTTATAAGTGGGTACTACGAGTTCACCTCTAAGATATCTAGCCGTTAAGCCTTTTCCTTTTTCCCTGATCTCCTCTACAGGACCTGCTTCTACTACCCTACCACCTCTAGATCCCGCCTCAGGCCCCAGCTCTACTATATAGTCAACCTCCTGGATCACCTGAAGTTCGTGCTCAACTATGATAACGGTATTTCCTTTTCTGACTAAATCCCTGAGCGTTCTCAGTAGTTTATCTATGTCCCTAGGGTGCAAGCCAACGGTTGGTTCATCTAAAACGTAAGTTATGCCAGATAGTCCTGATCCAAGCTGTTCAGCTAGCTTTATTCTCCTAAGCTCTCCCCCAGATAGGGTTGAGATAGGTCTCAGCAGTGTTAGATAGCCTAGCCCAACTTTATCCACGAACTCCAACCTCTTCATAAGTTGCTCCCATAGCTCAGAGATAGCTTCCCTGAGGTGTTCAGGCGGTGTCCAGCTATTGAGTACTTCTATCAGCTTTGATATAGGCATATCTGACAGCTGACCTATATTATATCTCCCCAGCGGTGTCTGAAGATATACGGACAGTGCGCTCTTATTAAGCCTGTAGCCTCCACAGGTAGGACAAGTCCTAGGTACACCGTATCTGCTTAGCTCCTCCCAATCATATTTCATGGCTAACCTTCTCAGGAACCCTTTTATACCCTCAAAAGTTCCATCACCTTCTAAGAGGAGTTCTCGCTCCTTTTCCGAGAGAGAGCGCCACTTACTCTTAAGCGATATATCATGATAATAAGCGAAGTCATAGAGATCTCTCCAGAAGTTAGATAGCAAAGGGAACGCATAACTGAAATTAGGTTTTCCTAGAGGTTTAATCGCTCCGTCCTTCACTGATTTATCTGGATTGATGATCCTATCCTCTGGAAAATCCATGATAAAGCCCAACCCATAGCAAGTAGGACATGCCCCTAAGGGTGTATTAAATGAGAACAACCTCCATGTTATCTCAGGAAAGGAGTAACCACAGACAGGACAGGAGTGAGTCGTTGAGTAAAGCTTCTCCTCTTTCCCTAAACTGACAAGTACCTTACCGTTAGCGAGCTCTATCGCTAGGTTAAGAGATCGTCTAAGTCTCTGGGAGTTCTCCTCCTTAACAGTAAGTCTATCCACTAGAAGATCTATATTATGTCTCTGGTGCTTATTTAAGGCTATCTCATCATCTAGGTAGTAGTAATTTCCATCAACTCTAATTTTAGCAAACCCGCGCCTTCTAAGGCTTTCAAATAAGTTCTTGTGATCTCCCTTTTTTTCCTTGACAAGGGGTGCAAGTATAGCTATCTTCTCACCATAATAGTTTCTCTCTATATCCTCAGCGATCTGATCAAGCGTCATCTTATCTATTGGTATATCACAGTTAGGGCAGTAAGGCTTTCCAACTATAGCCATTAATATCCTCAGGTGATCGTATATCTCTGTTACTGTACCTACTGTTGACCTAGGGTTAGAGCTAGCGCTAGCCTGATCTATGCTTATCGTTGGGGTTAGTCCCTCTATTGAATCCACCTTTGGTCGCTCTAGCTTTGATAGGAACTGTCTAGCGTAAGTGGAGAGAGACTCTAAATAACGCCTTTGTCCTTCAGCGAAGATCACGTCAAAAGCCAGAGAAGATTTTCCACTGCCCGAGACTCCTGTAATAGCAATCATTTGTCTATGTGGTAGATCTAGATTAATCGTTTTTAAGTTATTATGACTAGCTCCTCTTATCCTCAGGAGATCAATTTCATAGCTCATAGCTTATCCCTCACTAGATTTCACTTTCTTTCACTTTCTAAGTTTAATTTCTACGGAAGAATCGGAACAAACCTTCAGGCTCTCTCAAGAGACAAAGTAAACA
>JALUEN010000270.1:0-1558 GCA_027052755.1 bacterium
CTTCAGAAGTGGATGAGAAGACGATATCTGAGTTAAGGGAGTTATCCGATGACCATATCTTCATTAAGGTAGCTGGGGAACTTGATTACAGGGATAATAGATCCTTTGCTGAGGTTATGCAGAAGTACTTAAACGTTGTGAGCAAGAACCCAGTTCTCACTCAGGAGCAGGAGATTGAGTTGATAAAGAAGATCAAGGCTGGGGACAAGGAAGCTAAAGAACAGTTCGTCAGATCTAACTTAGCTCTCGTTATAAATATCGCAAAGAAGTACTACAGCAGACGTGGGAGGGCTTTGAGGATAAGCTTAGCTGAGTTGGTCCAGGAAGGAATTATAGGCCTCCTTAAGGCGCTGGAGAGGTTTGATATCTCTAAGAAGACAAAGTTTTCCACTTACGCTACCTGGTGGATAAAACAACATATCTCTAAATACATTCAGGATAATGTCAGGATAGGAACTCTTCCATCATCTATACAGGATATCCTGTCCAAGTACTCTAAGGTTAGGAGCAAGCTTACCGCTAAGCTTGGAAGGGAACCAACTATAGAAGAGATGATAGATGAGATGTACCCTAACCTGCTTCAACAAGTGATAGATGAGCTATCTCAGCAGAGGGGAATTAAGCTATCTGAAAACGATACAGAGGTTCAATACGAGTATAGGAGGAGAAGAAAAGAGCTGAGAGATAAGATCTCTCACTTACTCTCGTTGATAAACCTGAAGGAGATATCCATTGATGACAAGAAGTACGAGGATTCATCCTCTACTACAGAGGACTTCATCCCGGATGAGGGTGTAACCCCTGAGGAGATCACCGAGAAGAAACAGGCTAAGGAGAGACTTTTAAAAGCTCTCTCAGAGGTGTTGGACGAGAAGGAGAGGAGGATAATAATAGAGAGATATGGGCTTCTCAACGGTCGGCCGAAAACATTGGAGGAGTTATCAGTTCTGATGGGAATCAGCAGGGAGAGGGTTAGACAGATAGAGGAACGAGCTATAAGGAAGCTGAAAGCCTCTAAGATTGTCAGGAACCTCAGAGATTTGATAACTTAATAAAAGTGTTAGATAGCTTCTCCCTTACACTTAAGGGAGTTTGAGGGGAAGCTTATATTACCTTGTTTTCCCTTTCAGTTATATCAGGTATATCTCTGACGTTTTTTTGGAAACGCTATCTAGAATAATAAGACTGAAAGGATGAAGCTAATTTTTGTAAAAATAAATATTGAAAGTGTTTAGAATCTTCTAGGTTGGCGGGTCGTCTAGCCAGGTAGGACGTGGGACTTTGGATCCCATTGCGGAGGTTCGAATCCTCCCCCGCCAGCTGTGTGTCTCTAAACTTCCTGCAACTTACTGGAAAGGAGCGAGAAGAGATGAAGCACATTAAAGGATATAGGGATCTTCCTCTTCAAGGCCCAGCTAAGGTAGGGGATACGCTTTACCTCACAGTCTGGGCTCCTGATCACTCCTCAGTCAAGTTAAAAATAGATGGTGGCGAGGAGTACGAGATGGAACCTATTGGCGAAGGTTACTTCCTCAAAAAACTACCCTTTAAAGGTGAG
>JALUEN010000270.1:1568-2609 GCA_027052755.1 bacterium
CTATAAATACCTCTTGGGAAGTGGAGAGTATCCCGATCCAGCCTCTAGATATCAACCTTACGGTGTTCACGGCCCCTCTAGGGCCCTAGATCTCTCCTTTAAGTGGGAGGACTACAGCTGGAAAGGGATCCCATTAGAGAAATACATCATCTATGAGATCCACGTTGGGACCTTCTCACCCTCTGGAACCTTTGATGGGGTTATAGAGAAACTGCCGTATCTTAAGGAAATTGGGATTACTGCTATAGAGATAATGCCTATAGCCCAATTCCCAGGGGGAAGGAACTGGGGATATGATGGAGTCTATCTATACGCCCCGCAAAATACCTACGGTGGACCGATGGGTTTCAAAAGCCTAGTTAACGAAGCCCATAAGTTAGGATTGGCAGTTATCCTTGATGTAGTGTATAACCACCTAGGACCAGAGGGAAACTACCTGTGGGCTTACGGCCCTTACTTTACGAGAACGTATAAAACACCGTGGGGAGATACCTTTAACCTGGATGGCCCACATAGCCCTCATGTTAGAGCTTTCCTTATAAATAACGCTCTCTACTGGATAGAGGAGTACCACGTTGATGCCCTTAGAGTGGACTCGGTTCACGCCTTCTATGACACTGGGGCAAAGCATTTCTTAGCGGAGCTTGTTGAGGCAGTTGAGGAAAAGGCTAAGGAGTTAGGTAGAGAAGTAATAGTCTTTGCTGAGAGCGATCTGAATGATCCCAAGGTGGTCAGAGATCCAGAGCTAGGAGGATATGGCTTTCACGCTCAGTGGCTAGACGACTTTCATCACGCCCTACACGTAGCTTTAACCGGTGAGAGCCAAGGATATTACGCTGATTTCAACGGCCTTGAGGATCTGGCTAAGGCTTTCCTTTTCAGCTACGTCAACGACGGTAGGTATTCTAAGTTTAGAAAAAGATTTCACGGAACTATGGACCCTAGCCTACCTACTAAGAGGTTTGTTGTCTTCGCTCAGAACCATGATCAGGTAGGTAACAGGGCTTTCGGTGAGCGTTTATCTCAGTTAGCAGGGCTAGA
>JALUEN010000270.1:2619-7053 GCA_027052755.1 bacterium
TAGTCATAATGTCGCCTTACATCCCACTCATATTCATGGGGGAGGAGTGGGGAGAGCTTAACCCGTTTCTATACTTCGTGAGCCACTCTGATCCTAACTTAATAGAAGCTGTCAGGAAAGGCCGAAAAGAGGAGTTTAAAGCCTTCAACTGGAGTAAGGAGCCCCCAGACCCTCAAAGCGTGGAGACCTTCATGAGAAGTAAACTATCTTGGGATCTGAGGCTTAAGGAACCGCACTCTAAAATCTCTGAGCTCTTCAGAAAACTGATAGAGCTGAGGAAGAAGTATATAGATCTCCTTACATTCAAGCGAACGGAGTTGCAAGCCATAGGACTATCTGATCTCTTAATCCTCAAGTACAGATTATCGCCAGATAAGAGTTTAATGATCGTCGCTAACTTTAGTGATGAGGAGAAAGAAGTGGACCTAGGAGATAAATGGAAACTTATAATAGATACATCCTATAACACTTGGGGAGGACCTAGAGAAGTTAACCTTTCTGGAGACCTCTTAGTATCAGAGTACCGCTTGTACCCTAAGAGTGGTATCTTACTTGAGAGAATATCTGAGAGAGCTTAAGAGAGTTTAGCGCTTACATTTAAGAGGTGATACCTATGGGTAAAATGGGAAAGATGTCTATACAGAAGCTAAGGGAGCAGATTCTCAGGAACCCGGAACTCTTTCTGAGGATACCATCTGCTACATATAGAGTTCAGCTTAACTTTAGGTTTAAGTTTAAGGATCTCAGAGACCTGTTAGATTATCTTTGGAAGTTAGGGATAACAGATATCTATACATCTCCTTATCTAAAAGCTAAGAAGGGCTCAACTCACGGTTATGATGTAGTTGATCACTCTCAGATAAACCCAGAGATAGGTACCTGGGAGGAGTACGAGGAGCTAGTGAAAGCTCTTAGGGAACGCGGTATGGGACAGGTAATGGATATTGTTCCTAACCACATGGGGATAGGTTCAGAGAACAAGTGGTGGATGGATCTCTTGGAAAATGGTCCTAGCTCAAGGTATAGCTCATTCTTTGACATTAACTGGAAGCCGATAAAGCGGGAGTTAGAGAACAAAATCTTGCTACCTATACTGGGTGATCAATACGGTAGAGTTCTTGACAGTCAGGAGATAACTTTGAGCTTTGAAGAAGGTGGGTTCTATGCTAACTATTATGACCACAAGTTACCAATAGATCCGAAGACTTACAGTTTCATCTTAAGTTATAGAATAGAAGAACTGATGGAGGAGCTAGGAGAGGATCACCCCGACTATCAGGAGCTTCTCAGCATCCTAACTGCGATCTCTTATCTCCCCTCTGTTACCGAGACGGATAGGAATAAGATCGCTGAGAGGTACAGGGAGAAGGAGATAATAAAGAGGAGGATATGGGAGCTGTATCAGAGATCACCTCAGTTCAGGGCTTTCCTGGATAAGAACGTGGAGATATTTAATGGAGAGAAGGGAAACCCTAGGAGCTTTGATCTGTTGGATACTTTACTGTCCATGCAGCCTTATCGCCCCTCGTTCTGGAGGGTCGCTACCGAGGAGATAAACTACAGGCGTTTCTTTGACGTTAATGATTTGGCAGCTATACGAGTTGAGGATCCACAGGTTTTCTTCCAAACTCATCACCTGATTTTCAAGCTGATAAGGTTAGGTTATGTTACGGGATTGAGAGTTGATCACGTGGACGGGCTTTATGATCCTGAGAAGTACCTGAAGAGGCTTCAGAAGTCCGCTTTCATTAACGCAGCTAAATCGCTTCTTGACTTAAATTTTCTAGAGGAAATGGAGGAGGATAAGAGGGATGAGGCACTTAAAGCAGTGGATGAGGAACTTTCTGGGCTCTTTGATGAGCTGGTGAGTAGGGGAGTGAAAGCTCCTTTCTACGTGATCGGTGAGAAGATATTAGTTGATAACGAGGTACTACCTAAGTCCTGGGCTCTGCACGGTACTACAGGCTATGATTTCCTCTACTATCTGAATGAGCTATTGGTTGATCCTGAAAGTGAGAGGGCTTTTACCAGGTTCTATCAAGCTTTCACTGGCTCAAAGGAGAGCTTCAGACAGGTCCTGTACAAGAGCAAGCGCTTAATAACGGAAACCACGATGTCGGCAGAGGTCAACGTTCTGGGACATTACTTAGAGAGGCTCTCTGAGAAGGACAGGTATACCAGGGACTTTACCTTAAACAGCCTAACGACCGGTTTAGAAACAGTCATCTCCTGTTTCCCGGTTTATAGAACATACACTAATTCCTACAAGGTTAGCGAGAGGGATAGGGTTTACATTAAGAAAGCTCTTAATTCAGCTAGGGAGATGGATCCTAGTGTTAGCTTCCCTGTCTATGAGTTCATAGAGAAGGTTTTAACCTTAGACTTCCCTGAGTACTTCTCTGAGGATAACAAGAAAGAGTGGCTTCACTTCGTAATGAGATTCCAACAGCTAACAGGTCCAATAACCGCTAAAGGTATGGAGGATACAGCTTTCTATAGGTATAACAGGTTGATCTCCCTTAATGAGGTAGGAGGAAACCCGAATAGGTTTGGAACTAAACTGGAGAACTTTCACAAGATGAATCTCCAGAGGCTAAGGGACTGGCCTTTTACGATGAATACTACTTCTACCCACGATACCAAACGTAGCGAGGACGTTAGAGCGAGGATAAACGTCCTATCTGAGATCCCTGACGAGTGGAAGATAAGGGTTCAGCGATGGAGTAAACTCAACGCTAAACGAGTTAGGAAGGTAGGAGGTAAGAAAGCGCCTAGCAAGAATGAGGAGTACTTCATATATCAAACTTTAGTAGGCGCTTACCCATTAGATAAATCTGAGGTAAGTGAGTTTAAGGAGAGGCTTAAGAGGTATATGATTAAGGCACTGAGGGAAGCAAAGGTGAACAGCAGTTGGATAAACCCTGATCTTGATTACGAGAGAGCGGTTCTTGATTTCTTAGATGATATCCTCAAGCCATCGCCCCAGAACATGTTCCTAAGGGACTTTTTAGAGTTTCAGGGAAAGATAGCCTTCTACGGAGCACTGAACTCCTTAACGCAAGTGATACTTAAGATAACTTCTCCAGGAGTGCCTGATTTCTACCAGGGAACAGAGCTTTGGGATTTCAGCTTAGTGGATCCGGATAATAGACGGCCAGTTGATTTTGAGAAGAGGAGACGGTACCTAGAGGAGATCGCCTCTAAGGTATCGGAGGATTTAGGGACCTTGATATCTGAGTTATTATCAGATTGGAAGTCAGGTAAAGTGAAGATGTACTTAATTTATAAGGCTCTTAACTTCAGAAGAGATAGCTTGGAGCTGTTTCTGGAGGGGGAGTATATACCGCTTTACGCTACACCTGACGAGAGGGAACATGTTATCTCCTTTGCTAGAAGGCTTGGAGATAAGGTAGCTGTATCAGTCGCTCCTAGGTTTCTTACTAACTTGGTATCCCCATTTCAGATGCCATTAGGAGTAGACGTATGGGGTGAGGGCTTGCTGATCTTACCTGATGACTTCCCTAAAGAATACCTGAACGTGCTCACTGGGGAGAAGGTCTCAGCCATAACATTAGAAGATGGCAGAATTGGAATACTCTTAGCAGAGATTTTTAAGAGCTTTCCAGTAGCGCTTTTGAGAGCTTATTGACTATATTAATCTAACTTTTGAGTTTTTTGACCTATCTCGGTATTGTTTTGCCTTTCTGATATTATGTCTTTTTCAGTTTAGCGAATTGAAGAAATTCTCTAGGGGATGTTTTAAATTCAGCTTTAGAGGGTATCAATATTAATGAATAGAAAAATATGATTGTATGGGGACTAGAAGCCCTGAATTAGGAGGTGGCCTAGATGCCGAAGAAAAGGATATACCTGTTTGAGGAAGGTAACGCTCAGATGAGGGATCTGCTAGGTGGTAAGGGTGCTAACCTAGCGGAGATGACCAACCTAGGACTACCTGTACCTCCTGGATTCACTATTACCACAGAGGTATGTGAGGAGTTCTACCAGAACGGTGGAAAGCTACCAGAGGGGTTAATGGATGAGGTTAAACACTACATGAAGATTATTGAGGAGAAAACTGGGAAAAAGTTTGGAGATCCTAACAACCCACTACTGGTATCAGTTAGGTCAGGTGCTCCTGTGTCCATGCCTGGTATGATGGACACGATCTTGAACTTAGGTCTCAACGACGAGGTAGTCAAGGGTTTGGCTAAGCTAACCAATGATGAGAGGTTCGCCTATGATGCTTACAGGAGATTTATACAGATGTTCTCTGATGTAGTCTTCGGAGTACCTAGGGAGAAGTTTGAGGAGGTAATAGAGGAGTACAAGAAGAAGAGAAACGTTTCCCAGGATTACGAGTTACCTGCTGAGGACCTGAAGGAAATGGTAGAGATCTTTAAGGAGATTTTCAAGAAGCACACTGGTATAGAC
>JALUEN010000271.1 GCA_027052755.1 bacterium
GTGCTTGAGAGATAAATCTCTGTCCGTAAGCATCCTTCACTAATCGTTCCTTAACCTCTTTATCCCTGACAACGATGAATCTCCAAGGTTGCAAATTACCAGCGCTAGGAGCCCACTGAGAAGCTTCAAGTAACAATCTGAGATCTTTCTCTGGGATAGGATCCAGCTTAAAAGATCTTATACTTCTCCGCGTTTTTATAAGTTGAATAAAAAATTCAGGAGATCTATCCCTGCTCATAGCTAGTTAAGATTCTCTCCCCTATCCCTAAGACCTCTCTGGCTATTTGATAGGCATTATATGCCGCGCCTTTCATGAGGTTATCAAATACGCTCCAGAAGGTGAAGATACCCTTATCATCCTTCCTAACCCTACCTATGTGTACCATTGTGCTACCTGATATGTAGGCAGGCATTGGGTAATTCTCATCCTCCGGGAACAGCTTAACTCCTGGAGATCTACCCAAGATTCCCTTAAACTCATCAAGTGAGCAATCAGATTCCGTCTCAACAAAAACAGCTTGGGAGTGTCCTCGGATCACTGGGACTCTAACGGTAAAGGGTATAACCTGAGGAAGTGGTTTTTCCAGCCCCCCAGAGGAGAGTATTTTCTCAGTCTCATATATCATCTTCCTCTCCTCTTTACAAAGCCCTCTTGAATCTATATCCCCTATCTGAGGTATCAGGTTATAAGCATATTGGGGTTCACCTGGAGAGGGTGCATCTCCTCTTATCTGTCTCCTGAACTCGTTTAGAGCTTTATGTCCCGCTCCTGATATTGACTGGTACGTAGCCACCATTACCCTTCGTACCTTCAAGACATCGTGAAGTGGAGCCAGGGGAACAACTAACTGAACAGTTGAGCAGTTAGGGTTAGCTATCAAACCTCCTGAGAAAGTTCTCAACAGGTTCCCGTTAACCTCAGGGACAACAAGTGGAACTCCCTCTTCCAGTCTGTACCTTGAACTGTTATCTATGACGAGGGTATCACTTAGCTTACCCTTTTTCCTGAGACTTTCCACCACATACTCGCTAGCTGTCTCATCAGCCATTAGGAAGATAACGTCCCATTTTTTCTCTGGGAGTTCTCTCAGATGTCTAACCTCTATCTCTGAACCTTTAAAGTTAACAGTGCTACCAGCTGAACCCCTACCAAATGGCACTACCTCTAAGTTACTCCACAGATGCTCTTCTCTAGCTAGCAGTTTCATTAGCTCAGTTCCCACTAGACCTACAGCACCAACTACTGCAACCTTCACAGGAGTTCCCCCCTCTTCTCCCTGATTAGCCTTTACAAAATCACCTGTAGTTTTTCAGCTCCCTCTGAAGCTGGCGCTCCATATCTCTCCTCTTTATCTCCTCCCTCTTATCGTACTTCTTTCTAGGTTTAGCTAAAGCTATCTCTACTTTTATCAATCCATCTCTAGAGTAGATCCTTAACGGGATAATAGTCAGTCCTTTTTCCTTAGACTTACCTATAAGTCTCTTCAATTGATAGGAATGTAGAAGCAGTTTCCTATCCCTATCCTCTCTAAAGTTCGCCATTTTATTATTAGGTTGATATTTACCAACGTACATGTTTGTTATCCAAAGCTCACCATCCTTGAACTTACAGTAAGCTTCCTTTATTGAGACCTTCCCGCGCTTGATTGACTTCACCTCAGGACCTAGAAGCTGAATTCCTGCTTCGTACCTCTCCAATATTTCAAAATCAAGCTTGGCTCTCTTATTAACCGCTATCGTCCTCTCCTTAGGCATTTTATCACCTCGGTTTCAGTTTATCTTGCTGACTCAGTTAAGCTAACTTAATTAGCTCTCTCCATCCCTCAGGAAGTTTGTCGCCTGGGTAGCTATCTAGATC
>JALUEN010000272.1 GCA_027052755.1 bacterium
GTTTACAAGGAGTATACCTATCTATAACCTCAAAGAGTTTAGAGAAGATCTCATGGGTTCGCGGAAGGGTTTTAGCTAAATTCCCTGATATTCCATTAAAAACGTTAGGGGCTTCCTTTATCAGCTTTATTATCTCCCTAAGGGCTTCCCTCGTCCCCTGATTCCTTATAGCTACCGCTGGGATAACAGGTATTCCCAAGATCTCAGAGAGCTTCTCAGTATCTATGTGTATCCCCCTAGCTTTAGCCTCATCAATCATGTTGACGACTAGAACTATAGGGATACCTAGTAACATTAATTCTAGAGTTAAGCTCAGAGCATGCTTCAAGGCAGTTGCTTCCGCTACCTGGATAATGCCATCTACCTTAGTTCTCAGGAGAAAGTTAAGGGTTACCTCCTCTGCTTTATCAATAGGTATTAAGGTATAGGTTCCAGGTAGATCAACGATATTTATCATGCACCCCTCAAAGTTTAGCACAGCTGAGGAAAAGGTAACAGTAGTACCAGGATAGTTAGCTGTCTCAACCCTATATCCTACTAATGCGTTGAAAAAGGTGCTCTTTCCACTATTAGGTTGGCCTATTATAGGTATTGTTAAGAAAGAGGAGTCAGGGGTAACTGAGGATACTGGACACCTATGGCAAGCCGGAGCTATTATGGATCTGAGATTGAACATGACTTATACCCCCTCTAAGCAGGCACCTCCTGAAGATACACGCTTTCCGCTAGCTCTCTACTTATAGCTATTAACCTACTGAGAGAGGGGATCTCTACTAGTAAGGCGTTTCCAGAGCCTTTCACCTTTTTCACCTTAATGATATTACCTGGAATAATCCCGTAAGTGATTAGCAGCGTTTTAAGCTCTGGAGATGCTGTTAGCTTTTTAACGAGGTAAACTCGTCCCTCTTCCGCTACTGATAGCTTTATCTCTTTAAGCTCTGAACTACCAAATATCAATGGTTTCATGAAAGTCCCCCTAGTGATGAGTTTCTATAACTCCGACAATTTCCCCTTCAGGTCTCAGCCTTCTTATCCTCTTTTCTCTTTCAGTTCCTCGGTTAGCGGAATCCTAAGATCAGCTATTACCATGTAGTGATCAGAGGCTTTCTCAGACTCAGGAACCTTAGATGGGTTCACTACCTCAAACCCCTCAACATAATCCTTTAGATCCTCAGAAACCATGATATAATCCAGCTTACTATTACCATGCCTAGAGTGGTGAGTGGGCACGTTCTCCTTACCTACTAACTTAGCGGTATCATATAGAACTTGAGAACTCTCTCCTCCACCCCTTGATAGATTCCTCTTAACTAACTGTATGGTCATGCTATCAGGCGTATCGTTCATATCACCCATGACTATCGTAGGCATATCGCTGTTCTCAACTAGCTGTCTTATCCTGTTAGCCTCAGAGTACCTCTGGTATTGGTCATCAGTTAAACCTCCAGCAACCTTCTCTCCAGAGGATCGCTTAGATTTAAAGTGGACGACAAAAGTTCTCACCTGAAATCCTGGAGCCACCTCTATAACGGCCTCTATAGGTGGACGCTTAAATGAGATATCCCTCTCACCAAGGACATCCTTAAACTTCTCGTTATGGACGATCACTTTCTTTATGGGATATTTACTTAACAGGGCAACAGATATGCCCCTTGGATCAGATGGGGCTACAAACATATATTTATACTTCTGCTGAAGGCCCTTCTTCCTGAGAGTCTCCGTTAAAACCTTTAGGTTCTCTACCTCTTGAAGCCCTACTATGTCAGCATCAGATTTAGAAATTATATCAGCTATATCTTCCTGTCGCCACTTCCAGATAGGAGGCCCATCGTTTTTCTGAGGATCATCTACC
>JALUEN010000273.1 GCA_027052755.1 bacterium
GCTATATATTTATCTAATATATCTCCCTGAATACTTATGATGTTTCCAAGGGCTTCAAGATATATAAATAAAGGAGATGCATCCTCCTCATTGTGGATCACTTTTAAGGCTTGTTTCAATATTAGAGCGATTAGGTTATTAATGAACTGTCTCGCTGGAATCTCCTCTTTAGAGGGTATTTTCCTGACCAGATCTGGTAGGTGGGTTAGGATTCTAGTGGGTTTTTCTTCAAGCCAATCTAACATCTTAGTGGCTTCCTCTAGCAAGCCTTCTTCTAAAGCGAAGGCTAAAAGCTTTTCCCTAGCTCTCCAAAGATGCTCTGTATCTCTGTTATTTCCCTTTAAGCTGAGAAAAGCTACGAAGTTGGATATATACCTAGATACTATTTTAGGTTGTCTGAGCGCTTTAGCTAGGTCAATCATCTCCGAGAGTATATCATAATGCACTCTTCCAACTTGTTTGGCGTTTACTAACAATAGCTCACCGATGAGAACGAATATGTCAAACTCCTTTACCTTGAGGTATCTGCCTTTTGTTAACATCTCCACTATACTCTTGAGATCTTCCTCTGATCTGTTAGGAGCCTGGGAGAATAACCTGATTACTTTCAGGAAGTTAAGAAGTTTTTCAGCTTGTTTCTCTGACTTAAGGTTGTTGATAGGTAAAGACTCTATCTTTGAGAGGTAGTGTTCGTGCAGATCATTAAATGAGAAGAAGCTTAGGTAATCTTTAAGAGCCTTCTCCAGCTTATCTTGAGAGACTAGTTCCTCTAGATCTCTTAGAATGCTGGCATCTCTAAATCTTCCAAGTACCCTCATTATCACCTCTATTGTCTCCACCTTGTCTGAGTTTCTCAGTATCTCCTCAGCCTTTTCCTTGAAAAATGGGATAAGTGAAGGGTCTCTCTCTAAGATTAAAGTTATTAATTCCTCCATGATGTATCCGTACTTCCAGGGATTCTCCTTTATCAAATCTATAGCTGGCTTCAATGTGTGATAGCCTAGCTTGGTCAGGGTATTTAGGATATCCTCTTTGACCTTTAGGTCTCCTTCATCAGGTAACCTCTTTAAGAGTTCTGATATGGCTTCCTCACCTATGTCTATTAAGGTTTCTAGGGCTAAGTTCCTGAGCTCGGTATTTGGGCTGAATGCGCTCTCCAAGTACACCTCTTTATAGAACTCCTTAGCAAACGGCCTTAGACCATGGAGAACTCCTATCTTCTCTCCTATGTCATTAGTTTTCCTATAAATCTCTAGCAGTTTGGGTATGTACTCCCTTAGCTTTAGTTGCCCAATGATCTTCATAACCTCAGCTCTAACTCTAGGTGATGGGTCTCTCAGAAGGTAATCTATGCTCTCTGATATTACCTCTGAATCTGAATAGGAAGCTATGCTTATAGCTTTCGCTCTAACTGTTGGAGCAGGGTCATTTATAAATGAGCTTAGCGTTGAGAGCTCTAACTTTAATCCCATGTTCTCAACAATGCTTAATAAAAGGTATTTCTTTTTAGGGCTGATAAGCTCCCCGTTGCTTCCTAAGAGCGAGATGAAGGTGTATATACCCTCTGCTAGGAGCTCCTCAGGAAGTTCTCTTAAGAACTCTAGCATATCTCTGCTGGAGTAATCTGACCGTTCAATTATATCCAATATCACAGGTAGGATATAACTGCTTACCTCAGGTAAGAAGTATATCGTCTCCACTAACTTCTTTATAAATAAGTTTAACTGTTTGTAAAAGTAATCTTTATCCTCTCCCTGAGCTTTTAGCTCACTTAATATATCGTTAAGTTCCTGATCTAGGAGTGTTATCGTCTCATTAGGATTGCTGATAATAGCAGAGCTTATAAG
>JALUEN010000274.1 GCA_027052755.1 bacterium
TTATATATGTCTCGGAGCTAAGGGCTATAGGATTCAACCTATCGTACAGGAGCTCAACAAGGAGCGTTTAGAGATAATTCCGTATAGCGATGATCCTAAGGTCTTCATCTCAAAAGCATTAGCACCCGCTAAGGTCCTCAGGGTAGAGCTTGACGAGAAGGAGAAGCTTGCTGTAGTGATAGTACCGGATGAACAGCTGTCCATGGCGATAGGTAAGGAGGGAGCTAACGCTAAGCTAGCAGCAACTCTAACTGGTTGGAGAATAAACATTAAGAGTGAGAGCCAAGCTAGGAAGAACGAGGAGACTGAAGTTTACGAGATAGAGAGCTACAGCGAGACACAGCTCAAGATCTCTGATTCTGAGCTCTATAGGTTAAGCAAGCGTAACAGGAAGATAAGTTAATTCTACGCCTATTAAGGTGATAAGTGTGCCAGTGGGTTTAAAGGAGATCAAGATCTTAGGCTTTGGGAATGAATTAGCTGGTGATGATTCTATCGCTATAAAAGTCATTGAGACCTTAAGAGAGCTCATAAAAAGCGGAGAGCTGGAGATACCAGAGTATATAAAGCTGAAACTAGATATCCTTGAGGACCCTTCAATGATAGTAGATTACCTAGCGGAGTTTAAAACCGATGAGGGAGATTTTTCCCTATTTATCCTTGACGCTGTCATAGGGGGGAACCTAAACCCTGGGGAGGTTAAACTGATAGATAAAGATTTCTTAGAGAGATACCCACTACAGTCAACATCATCGCATATCCTAGACCTCACCTCTTGGCTAGATCTAGCCCTAACCTTAGGATACCTCAAGGAATACCCACCTATAATAGGTATAGCTATTAATCCCTCTGAAACAACTCCATTAAAGCAACTCTCAGGTGAATTGAAGGTTAAGGATATCGCTTTTAAGGTTTCAAAACTTATCCTCAGATACATTAAGGAGAGAGTTAGCTAAGGGGGTTTAAAGATGAATGTTCAAGAGAGTAAGGGAACTAAGAAAACTTCTAAAGAGATCTTAATCCTCAACTCTATAGCTGTGATAATAGTGCTATTAGGTATTATCACCTATGCCTACGGAGCTCTATACCTTTACCCTAAACTGGTGAAGCAGATAGCTAGCTACGACCTTAGTCTGCAATCGGTAAAGACTTACGCAAAGCTCAGAGAGACACCAGCTACTAAAGCTGATATAGATGACTTGAGATTAGAGACCTTAAACCTGAGGGGGTTAATACTAGACCTCTCTAACCTGAATATCATTCAGAACTTGTCAATGCTCCTAGTAGTTATGGGCTTGTTAATAGCTTTGTACTCTAGAGTTAGAGAACTAGGTAATAGGCTGGAGAGCTCTCCCTCAGGTGTTTCTGATGATAAGGCTGATAGTACAGAGAAGACCTAACCTGGAGGGATGAGAGATGGCTGAGGTAAAGTCAAGAGAGAACCTATATCAAACCGATTACGTTTACAGACCCATAAGAGCACCTAGAGGTAATAAGTTAAGCTGTCGGGATTGGCCACAGGAAGCAGCTATGAGGATGTTGATGAATAACCTAGATGAGGAAGTTGCAGAGAAACCTCAGGAACTCATAGTTTACGGAGGGTCAGGAAAAGCCGCTAGAAACTGGAAGGCATTTTGGAGGATAGTGGAAACCCTAAGGGATCTAGGAAATGATGAGACTCTGCTTATACAATCGGGAAAACCTGTAGCCGTCTTTAAAACCTTTGAGTGGGCACCTAGAGTTCTGATAGCTAACAGCTTATTAGTACCTGCCTGGGCTAACTGGGATTACTTCAGACAGTTGGAAGCTATGGGACTTATCATGTACGGTCAGATGACAGC
>JALUEN010000275.1 GCA_027052755.1 bacterium
CTATAAAACAGAGGTAAAACACAGCTATCCTCACTGTTGGAGGTGTAAGAACCCTGTTATATTTAGGGCTTCTGAGCAGTGGTTCCTAAACGTTGAGCATAACAACCTCAGGAAGAGACTACTTGAGGAGATAGATAAAGTTAAGTGGTATCCAGAGTGGGGATACTCTAGGATAAGATCAATGGTAGAAGTTAGACCAGATTGGTGTCTATCTAGGCAGCGGGTATGGGGAGTCCCTATCCCAGTCTTCTACTGCAAGAACTGTGGTGCTCCTCTATTGAATACGGAAGCTGTAAAAAAAGTGGAAGAGGTCTTCGCGCTGGAGGGCGCTGATAGCTGGTGGCTACATGATGCTGACTACTTCCTTAAAGGTGCTTTCAAATGCGAGAAGTGTGGTTCAACAGAGTTTGAGAAGGAAAAGGATATCTTTGATGTTTGGTTTGAATCTGCTGTTAGCCACAGCGCTGTCCTGAAGACTAGACCATATCTGCGATGGCCTTCTGACCTGTACCTAGAAGGTAATGACCAACACCGAGGTTGGTTCCAGGTATCCCTGATAACTTCAGTAGCTGCTTATGACCGAGCTCCCTATAGAGAGGTTGTTACCCACGGTTGGGTCCTGGATGCTCAGGGAAGAGCTATGCATAAATCTCTGGGTAACGTTATTGATCCTATGGATGTGGTTGAGAAATACGGTGCTGACATCTTGAGACTTTACTTAGCCTCTATGGACTATAAAGGGGATATAAAGTTCTCCTACGCTGGATTAGATCAGACAACTGAGATATACAAGAAGTGGAGGAACACCATAAGGTTCACCCTTGGAAACCTATACGATTTTGAGCTTACAAAAGCGGTACGTTATGAGGATATGCCCCTCTTGGAGAGATACGCCCTCTACAGGTTGAATGACCTGATATCTAAGGTTACCAGTTATTTCAACGTCTATGACTTTCACAAGGCTTTCCAGGAGATACATAACTATATAGTTAGGTTCCTCAGCTCCGTTTACTTGGATGTGAGGAAGGATGTCCTATATACTTTTGCTCCTGATTCCTTAGAGCGTAGAGCAACCCAGACGGTTATCTATCAAACCCTGAAATCACTGCTTATCATGCTCTTCCCTATGATAAGCTTTACCTCAGAGGAGGCGTGGGGTATCCTGGCCTCTAAGTTTGAGTTACCCTTAAGTGTAGCGCTGGCTGACTGGCCTACTCCTATTGAGGTACCTATCTCCCAGGAGGAGCTCAGAGCTGTTGATCTCATGATGAAGACTAGGGACATAGTTAACGACTACATTGAGAAAGCAAAGCTAAGCGGTATAATCTCCCAACCTCCTCAAGCACTGGTGAGAATATACTTGAATCGAACTGAGCTAGGAGAGATTTTGAGGAGTCACCTAGAGGATATGAAGACCTTGCTAAGGGTTGCTGAGGTATCAGTTCAGGACGGGATACCATCAGAGCTAGGTGAGGAATATAGAACCTCTGATCCTGAGCTGGGGGAGTTAGCAGTGGTTGTAGAGAACCCTAACTATCACAAATGTCAGAGATGTTGGAATTACTATCCTAAGCTAAACGATAAGTACCCAGAGTTATGTGATAGATGTGTTAGAGTCCTGGAGAGCATGAAGCTACTACCTATCTAGCTAATACCCCTAGCTAAGTGAAATCTTAGGGGGTGCAGTTTGTGAAGGTACTGCCTTACATTGTGTTGGTGGGGTCCGTTTTGATAGATCAGTTGAGCAAATACTTGGTAATCTTATGGTTGAGGGGGGCTGGTGAGTATACGCTGATAGGGGATTTTCTGAAACTTACCCTTGTTTATAACGAGGG
>JALUEN010000276.1 GCA_027052755.1 bacterium
CCTGTGGATATTCAAGAACGAGGTTAAAGCTATCTCAGAGGGGGTTAGAGACGGTGATATCGTTGACATAACCTTCAAAGGTAGGTTCATAGCTAGGGGATACTATAACTCCGCCAGTCAGATAGCTCTAAGGGTCTTAACCTTCCAACCAGAGCCTATATCCCTTACATTCTTTAAGAACAAGATCTCCCAAGCAATTGAGTTGAGGAAGTTAAGCGGTCTAGATATCCAAGGTAGTTACAGATTGCTGTACAGTGAGGGTGATATGCTACCTGGTGTGATAGTGGACAGGTTCCAGACGGATAAGGGAACAATCCTCGTCCTCTCAATAATGACTCTTGGAATGGAGAGGTTAAAGGGGCTCTTAATAGAGGCATTAGCGTCTTCAGTTAAGCCCTTAGCTATAGTAGAGAAAAGCGATACCGCATTAAGAAACTTAGAAGGGCTCCCACCTTTCAGAGGAATAGTATACGGAACCCTTGAAGAGAAGGAGTTTGTAATAGAACAGGACGGACTGAAGATAGCTATTGACCCCTTAGGAGGTCAGAAGACAGGTTTCTATTTTGACCAACGTCCTAACAGGCTAGCACTCGCTAAAGCCGTCAAGGGAAAGGTAATGTTAGACGTGTTCTCATACACCGGTGGCTTTGGGTTATACGCTCTGAAGAGCGGAGCCCTATCAGTTGAGTTCGTTGAGGAGTCATCCAAAGCCATAGAGCTCTTAAAGACAAACCTGAAACTGAACAAGCTTGAGGATAGGGCGATAATCCACCAGGGAAACGCGTTCACGATACTTAGGAATTTGAGGGCAGAAGGTAGGATCTTTGACATCGTCAACCTAGATCCCCCAGCCTTCGCGAAGACGAGAGGAGGACTAGAGGGAGCTTACAGGGGTTACAAGGATATAAATATTCAAGCGGTGAGGTTGCTCAAGCCTGGAGGGATCTTAGCTACCAGCTCCTGTTCACAAAAGGTCTCCGAGGAGATGTTTCAGCAAGTAGTTTTAGAAGCTGCGGCTGACAACAGGACATATCTCCAGCTGATATACAGGGGATCTCAAGGCCCTGATCACCCCGTACTGCTAGCTATGCCGGAGACTAGGTACCTCAAGTTCCTCATGTTCAGGGTAATTAAACGCCCACTTAATTAGCTACCTGAAATAATAGCGCTCAAAAAGCGATTATTGATTTTAATACTTCTTAAGGTAGAGAGATCTTTCTTGAGGGAATCAGCAATCGCTGTAAGAGCGCTTTTCAAAGAATTCAGCCGAGCAGAATTAATAATTTCTATAAGCTACCACCGTTAACTAATCTTTTTTAGCTCTTTATCCTCAGCTGAGGAGTCTTAAGTCAACATCTCCTCATCTATCACCGATAGGACTCCAAGGATAGCTCCTATCTTTGGTTGTGGTGAGGTTATCTTCTTCAAAGCGATTATAGCCTTAGAGGTGGATCTCTCACTTAACTCCCTAGAGATGTAGAAGCTAAGCTCCACTGATAGCTCATCACTGAACTCCCTCAGCAGTTTATCACAAACCTTCATAACCAATAGATCATCGTCGCTGTCCATAATTTTCTCTAGAAGCTTCTCATATAGATTGCTTCTCACTTCGCTAGAGATATCACCTAGCAAAGCTAAGAGCTCCCTAAGATGACCACCTTGAAGAAAAGCTCTAACTAGTTCCTCGTTATGCAAAGTTCCCAACTGGGTAGATAGCTCTCTGTAGTATTTGGGTGAGGCTACAGCGCTCCCCCAAAGGAGATCTTCCTTAGGTAGTTTAAGTTTCTCAGCGTAGCCATTAGTGAAGAACCTCAAGCCCATTAAGTAGAACCCTACTGTAGCTATCTCCCGTCTCATCTCCTCATCTAGTTCCATAGTCTCTAACTTATCTATCAGTTTCCTAAACAGTTGCCTAGATGAGTAATCAGAGGTTACAGATCTCATATCCGAGATTAGTTTCATCAGTGTATCTCTATCCCCTTCCCTGAGGACATCTTCAGCTAATCTCTCCATGTACTGATCATATATATCAGGAAGCTCCTCCTGGAGGAATTTAAGTAACTTACCAGATTCCTTAACAGCTAGCTCTTTTATTGGTTTCAACGGCTCTGGAAGCAGCAGTTCCGTTAATTTATTAACGAAGGCATCAGTTATCTTGGCCCTAATCTCAGGGGGGACAGCATTCCATGTATCTATCAACTTACCTATATCTCCCATATCAATATCCTTAATGTAATCTAATAGATCTGACCTCAGGGATGATAGATCTTTTGTTAATTCTCCACCCTCCTTGCCTAGCTCCTCTAAGGCTTTCTCGTACCTCTCCTTGGACTCAAGAACGCTACCGAGTTTCTCGGTGAGGATAGCTAGCCTAGGCATTTTCCTTATCAGCTTACCCATTAAACTATCATCCGACGTCTTCTGAAGGATAGCCCTTAGGAGGTTCTCCACCTTATCAGCAACAGCTGATGTCGGTTCTATATCGCTTAGAGCTAACAGAAGTCCGATCTTCTCCTCAGGTGTATCAAGGCTGTTTAAGTTAGCCTCTATCTCATTAACCATATCCATCGCCTTATCCCATATATTAGAGAGTCTCTTTATAGGCTTTGGGGCTTTCAGATCGTAGGTTCCTAGGTATTTATCTAGTATGATCTTAGCAGAGACTTTCAAAAAGGTAGCGATATCATCCTTAAAGCTTATCAGAGAGCTAAGTCGCTTAGTAAGAGCTAATGATATCAGTTTCAGCTCCTCAATCAGCTCATCTAATAGCTTAGGCGAAAGCTCACCTTTAGAAGCTACGTGATCAAGGGATAAGGTTAGATCCATCAAGGCTATCTGTAAGTCATTATACAGCTTTTCTAACTTATCCTTAGACTCCTGGGATGCGTTCAGGGATAGGATATCCATAGCGAGGATATATCCCTCTAATTGTCCTATCAGAAAGCCTAGCGATAGGTTCTCCCGCTCAGGGAACTTATCAGGTGAGAAGATCGCTTTATCCTTCGTATCTGTGTTAAGAGTCCTAGATGAGATCTCGTATCTGCTCAGCGCTACTGGTAATTTCAATAGCTTCACCTGATCCAAAGCTCCTTCAACTTCTCTTAAATCAAGTTTGGATAGCTCTTCAGACAAGTCATCCCTCTCCGTTAACAGGAGCTGATCAACAGCCATACCACTTCCCTCCCAGTTCCCCTCTCCTATGAGGAGGGCAATTAGCTAAAGATCACCTTAGGATAGGTGGTATCTTAAAATAGCTATCCTCTTTATCAGGAGCATTTGCTAAAGCCTCATCTCTTGAAAGCCCGCTCTCAGCAGATGGTATATCATCTCTCAATCTCTGATATCCCAGGTGCTCATGGTAGGTTAGCGATAGATTAGAGACATCAACCTCATCTATCTGGGAGAAGTAATTCAAGATCTCTTGAAGATCCTTTTGAAACCTTTGCAGTTCCTCATCTGTTAAATCTAACCCAGCTAGATTAGCTATGTGTTTCACATCTATTCTCTTCTCTCCCATGGTTTCTCCCTCCAAGTATGAAAGCTTGAAAAGCTTTACCAATCACTAGTCCAGTCGCTGAAACCGTAGTCAAAGGAGCTTCCATAGTCAAAGGATGAGCTCCAGCTATCCCATCCTCCGCCTGTGAAATCCATACCTGAGTAGCCCCAGGCGCCAGTATCCCAGGTACTCATGTCCCAAGTGCCAGTATCCCAAACTGAATCCCAACCTTGATCCCCTAGGTAGATCTCATCACCATACCCCCAAGGAGTCTCAGGTCCCCAAAAACCATCCCAATCTATTGAGTAATCGCCATCCTCCCAGGATAGCTCAAAGGTCTCCCCATCAGGTGTGGTTATCTCAGCCCAACCATCGCTAGAGGGGGAGAAGTCATATATGTTACCATCGCTGTCCTCAAAGTAGTACCCTCCCATTCCGTCTGAGAAAAGGGTATAGGAATCTCCCGAATCACCAAAAGTTATCTCCCCTACTCCATCACCTATCTCTCCCCAGGTCTCAGCTTCATAGAGAGCTAGGGCATTATCAGCCTCCAGGTCCTCTAAGTAGGGGGAAAACCCTCTGTCTGGCTCATAAAACCAATCCACTTCTCTTCACCTCCATGAGGGGAGCGGTGAATCTTGAAAGCTCTATATTTCTTTTCCATAGGGTTTACTCCGTTCCTCTTAAACCCTCTTGGGCTTCACCACTTCAGAGGATAACCCTATGAGTTTATGAAGTATTAATAGTAGTTAAAAATTGAAAGGAGCGATAGGAGATGTCTGCCCATCCTCAACTCCCCTATCTCCCTCCTTTTCCGCCAAGGAATCTGAACGACTTAATCATGCTGATTTACACAGGTCTATGTCATCAGATAGCTGAGCGTTCCTTCCACTGGGGAAACTTTCAGTTTCCGATATGTGCTAGAGATACCGGTACCTACCTTGGGTTCCTGCTAACTCACCTGCTGATGAGAAGAATCCCTTTTCTCAAGGAGAAGTTCAAGGCTCTAATGAGGAACTCAGTTCTGCTGTGGGGGATGATGATCTTAGCTCTGCTTTTTTTCGCTTACGATGGATTAACAAGTTACATGAAGCTCAGGGAGACCTCTAACTTTATAAGGTTAGCGACAGGCCTAGGGGTGGGAATCCACTTAGGAGGGATAATCGCCTCCTTTAGGTTATTTATAGATGAAGGCTCAGAGGTCTCGTTGTGGGACAAGAGCGCTTTAAAGGACGCTATCCTAGCGGAGCTTTTGATAATCCTGCTGGGAGGATTGCCGCTATTTACCCTAGGCTTAGGAAAGCTTGTGGGATTTTGGTACATCACTCTAGTAATAGGTATTCCTTACGTGTTACTTAGCTACAATCAGCTAATAGCAAGGGTTATCATAGGGAGTTTCCCAGACCTGAGGAGAAAGAACCTCTGGATCTGGGTTATCAGCCTAACTCTCCTAATCCTTGAGCTAGGCTTAACAGCTATGATGAAGATCTACGGTGTCCTCAAGTTAAAGAGCTTGATGAAGAGATAGTAAAAAATAAAATCCCCCCCCACACGAGGGGGGGGGATTTTATTTTGGTTAAGCTAGTTGTCTCAAGTTACTGAGCGTAGTAACCAGCTCCGTACTTGGAGTGTACAGCTGGGAACCTGGTGTCTCCAACCATCACGTGACCGGAGCCAGTTACAGTAGGAGAAGAACCCCAAGCGCTTCCCCAGATGGTACTTACGTAGCTAGCCTGATCAGCAGAACCTAGGCTAACAGATCTACCATCAGCAGTCCAGAAAACCGTAGAAGTGCCAAGAGAACCAGCTGAGTAACAAGCTATTATGTAGACTACGCTAGAGGTGTTAAAGTAATAGTCGTAGGGACCCTTGGTCTGAGGACAGGTCATTGGCTTACCTACGTACTCGTCAGCTAACTGCTGTAGCTCAGTACTACTTGTCGGGTACTGTCCACCGTGGTCCACTGAGTAGGACTCCAGGGCTGTGGAGATGTTCTTAACGTTAGAGAGACAGGCATTGAACCTAGCGGTTCTCCTAACTCTCATGAAGTTTGGTACGAGTACTGCTGCAAGGATTGCGATGATCGCTATAACGATCATCAGCTCGATCAGGGTGAAACCTCTCTTCTTGCGCACTGCGTTCACCTCCCGTTTCTTTGTATTTTTGTATCAGGCTGATTTTCCATTAGTATTTTTCCATATTTTCCTGAAATTTACCTCTAAATCATTTTGATTTTTGTTTATCTTTTCTTGTGTTGCTCCTATAACGATACCACCTATAGGCTATTAACACTCCAAGTAAAATTAGGAGGGCGTATAATCCCCCTAAGCTATATTTCAGATCCTCAGAGAAATCAAAGCCGGAAAATGGTACTTTATGGAACTTCTCAGAGACCTTAGCAAATAATGGATTAGCTATCTCCCTCTCAAGTGGAGCTATCTCCTCAACAATAAGTTTAAACTTCTCCCCCTTCATCCTATAAACTTTATAGTCATTTACCTCTCTCACAGTAACTGAATATCTCTTAACAAGCTTTAAAAGCGAAGCTAAATAAGTGTCTAATTTAGAGCGGGGGCGTACTCCTAGCTTCTCTAAAGGTAGGCATTTAGGAACTATAACCACCACGTTAAATTCACTCCAGGTTAACTTCCCTCGCTCTACTTTAGTAGCTATCTCCCGAGTTATAGGTACTCTAATTATTATCCCACCTACGCTCTTGAGAACCCAGAGGAAATAAATTCTCTTATTAGAGAAGCTGAGAGCGTGAGGTGGATTAGGAGGTGTAACTAAAACTGGATCAATGGATATCGGGATGTCTTTATAACCTAAGAAGGTTGATACAGCTACTATCCTCTCATAAGGAGGGCTCTTAACCTTAAATATCAGGTTAGTAAAAAGGTTAGAATAATAAGTATAGGGGAGAAGAGAGAAAAAGAGGAACAAAACCAGTGGATATATGAGGAGAGGGTTAAGGGATGGCAATTTAAACGTAAAGCCCCCTATTTTAACCACTCCATCCAGGAGTATCGTTCTCAAATTAATTTTAAAGAATTTTTCAAGAAAGTAGATAGGAGCTACCACAAACTCTAAAGCTATCCACAAAGCAAACTTCTGAACAGTAAACGGATGACCTGCTGAGTGATGGAAGAAAATAAAAGTGTGCAGAAAAGTTGTTAGAGCAAATAAAGCAAATAGCTTCAGAAGTTCATTATCCCTATCTTTCCAGAGAAAGTATAGAAGCATAAAAGCTATAGAGAAGTAGAGATAAGTTCCAAGTTTCCCGAAAGCGAGGTTAAGAGAGGATGAATACCACTTTATGTAATCCCATAGGACAAAGATAGCATCAAGAACGTTAGAGATAATATTAACAACAATGTTATC
>JALUEN010000277.1 GCA_027052755.1 bacterium
CTTTAGTTTCATCTTTAGACTCTCTAGCCGAGGATCTACTCAAGATACCTTTAGAAGACCTCAAGGCAATGATGAGGAGAACACCTCACATGTGTCACTACTTCCCTGAGGATAAGCTCTGCACTAACTACAGGGATCTAAGGGGATTTCTTGAGGAGGTTAGGGATTACGCTAAATCTAAGAACCTAGTTTCTACACGAATAAAAGCTGAAAAAGCCCTTAAAGCTTTAGATAAAGCGGTACTTTTCTGGGCTAACTCTGGTGAGGAGGTCTATAAAGGTAATACTGGGCTTTCAGCTTACCTGCCTCCAGATGGTATGCTCACCAAATACTATAGGACGTATGAGAAAAAGGCTACGCTTCCGCTTGAGATAGCGTATCAAGGAACATCTCAGCAGTCTATACCTAAAGGTGTTATTCAAAATCCAAAGGAGATATGGATGGGCCTAAGGTTAGCTAAGGAGGCTCCTAACTGGAAACGTTTTATGGAGCTCTTAGGAGAGGATAGTGGGGGAGCGCCAGGAGGGGTTGAAGGTGATTAGGAAAGTGAATATCGCTCCTGATGCTAGGGGAGTTGGCGCTACCACCTCTTACCTTCCACCAGGTAAGATAAGCCTTTCTAGGGATGGCTCTAAGGTGAAGTTAGAGGACTTAACTCTAACAGATGGTGTTAAGATAGATTCCCTTGAGATGGAGATATCCTCTCTACCTCAATTAATTAACATCTTAAATGAAGGGAGACTGAACTTTAAGCTAGATCGGATTATCAAAAACTCAAGGATCAACGTTAAGTTCTTTAGGATATCACTCTCTGAAAATTACTTAGATAAAACTCTTAGGAAAATGATGGGTAGTGGGTCGTCTCCTTTCTCGTTAAAAGGATCTAAACTAGAGGAGGGCTTTATTTTCTTGGATGGGGAGTTTAAGGCGTCCCTGATGCCTTCCCTCCCATTTAAGATAAAACTGATACCTGGAGTAAATAGCTCTGGTGATTTAACTTTTAAAGTATCTAAGCTGTCGGTGGCATTTCTCCCCTTGCCTAGTTTCCTGAACGCTTTAGTCCTAAATATAGCTGATGCTCTTGGTTTAACACCGGCTGAGGTAACTCTAAGAGGAGATGAGGTACATCTCTCTTTGAATGACATAAGGTTCTCTGAGGTAAGTGTGAGAAAAGGGAAGTTAACCCTTGAAGGGCAAGTAACTGAAAACGCTAATTTGCAGGAGGATTCTATCCAGAAGAGAATAGATAAATTGGTAGGCCAGTAGCTCAGTAGGCAGAGCGTCGGACTCCAAATCCGATGGTCGGGGGTTCAAGTCCTCCCTGGCCTGCCACCCAGCGCCGTGAAAACGGTTGAAAAAGGAACAGCGATTACAGAGCTTCTCAGAATAGGTGACGTTCGGAAGGAGAAATCTCTTCCTCGCGTGGGCTAGGTTTTATGGCAACCTAACCAACTTTCTAAAGCCTTGCTTTTCTTCCTCTATCCCTTTCTACTCCTCTCTGGACAGCTTCCTCAAAATACCGCGCTTTGATGGAGCTCTCAGGAAATCGTAAAGTAACTTTGCCCTTGGAGAGGAGGATGCCAGCTCCTTTAGGATCTCCATTTTCTCGTTCCATGCCCTCTGATCCAAGTAAAGTAGCTTGAACAACCTCGATATCTCCTCCCTCTCCTCTCTAGAGAAGCCGTTTCTTATAAGTCCCACCACGTTAACGCTGTAAACCTTAGCTGGGTTACCGAAGACAAGCATGTAAGGAGGCACATCTTGAGAGACCTTGCTATACCCCCCTACCATCACATAGCTACCTATCCTAACGAACTGGTGAACT
>JALUEN010000278.1 GCA_027052755.1 bacterium
GTATTCAAGCCTGGTAAGATGCTAAAGGAAGTCGTTAAGTAATTAAACGTTTAACTAGGTATTAGAGATAGGGGGGAGCCAGCTCTCCCCCCTTTATTTTTTAGGGATAATTTTACTGATTACCCTCTGGGGGAAGTTCTAGGGCTATTTTACCGTATCTTCCCTGAGATAGATCCTTGAACAGCTTCGCTAGAGCTTCCTCTAGGTCGCGTTTCCCCCACCTGTCTCTCAGGGACTGAATCTCATAAAAAGCTCTCTCCTCATCGCCTGATAATAGTAGCTTGCCAGTCCTTAGAAGCAGTTCCCCAATATCTTTTAGAGCAGACAGCCTCTCTCTCAGGGGAGGAACCGCACAGATATCAGTTAGCAGTATCTTCAGTAGTCTCCAATAGGATATATCGCTAGATTTAGGAACTACATTAAGGAGCACTAGCTTAGAGTAGGAGATCCAATCACTAGGGATAGGTGGCATTAAGCCAGGGGAGTCTAAAACCTTTAGGTTGTAATCTAACTTAAGCCACTGGAGGGACCTGGTAACTCCAGGTATATCACCTACTCTAACTTTAGATTTACCTACCAGTGAGTTTATAAGTGATGACTTCCCCAGATTAGGAGCGCCTACTACTAGGAGATTTGAGGCTAGCAGAGATCTGGACCTCTTAATGAGATACCTCTTGAGTGGTTTAATAGAAGCAGGATTCCTGAGATCACCTGAGAAGACTGGGTAGTTCTCACCGTTAAAGCTCTTAAGATAGCTCTTCCACCTCTTAGTTATCTCCTCAGGAGCTAGATCTGATTTCCCTAAGACGAATACCACGTGCCTGTGTCTGCCAAATAACCGCTTGAAATCCTTGTAAAGTGTTGTCAGTGGCGCTCTTGTGTCAAGGACTACTAGTACCGTATCTATGAAGTGCATTAGCTTTGACAATGTCCTGATAGCCTTGTGTACATGGAACGGGTAGTTTACTGGCGGAGCTTTTGAAGGTACATAGGGGTTCTTTCTCTCCTCCATGTCTCCTAACATGGCAGTGGATAGCTCCTAACTGGTTTAAAGCTTTCTATTATACCTCCAACGAGAATCCTACCTAGCTCGTCGTATATCACCGCTGACTGACCTGGGGTAACTAACCACGTGGGTTTATCTAGCGTTACCTTGAGCTTACCGCTCTTTAGAACTTCTATCTCAGCTTCTATCAGCTCAGAGTGTAGTCTCAAGGTAATATAGCCTCTGAACTTTTTCCCAGGATCTTGTGGCGGTAGAAGCCCCCAGACTACATCCATTAAGGTTAAGCCTCTAGCCTCTAGGAGCTCCTTAGGCCCTACTACTATCGCGTTTTTCTCTGGACATATCTTTACCACGTAGCTAGGCTCTCCAAGCGCTACTTTAAGGCCTCGCCTCTGACCTAAGGTGTAAAAGGGTATTCCCTGGTGTTCTCCTACCACATCTCCTCTTAGGTTCAGGATCGGCCCCCTCTGGAGCTTTCCCTTTAACATCTTCCTCATGAATCCCCTTATCCCTAAGGGGCCAGCAAAGCATAAATCAAAGCTCTCATTAGGTTCGTGCAGATCTGTAAGTCCGTACCTCTCAGCTAGTTTCCTCACCTCTTCCTTGGTGTAATCTTGAAGCGGTAGGACTAACCTCTCCAATATCTCCTGAGTTAACCTGTAGAGCATATAGGATTGATCTTTCCTCGTGTCCTTAGACTTAGCTATGAAAAACCTGCCGTAGGTCTCATCATATCCCACCCTAGCGTAGTGGCCGGTGGCTACCTTATCAGCCCCTAGTTCCTCAGCTACTTTTAGCAGAGCTTTGAACTTCACATTAGGATTGCATATAACACACGGGTTAGGGGTTAACCCCATCTGATATCCCCTGATGAACTCATCTACGACGATCTCCTTGAACTCAGCGGATACATCTACTAACTTCCACTCTATCCCTAACTTCTCAGCTACTAGGTGAGCGTGAGTGTACCTCTTAGGTACTAAACTCCAGGTTTTCAAGGTTATACCTATAACTTCATATCCCTTCTCTAGTAGTAGCGCTGCGGAGATAGAGGAGTCAACACCACCTGATAGCCCTAATACGACTTTCCCCCTGCTCACGTTTTCACTCCTCTCAGCGTAGTGATTTACCTCTTCTTAGAGCTCTTAGTGGTTCCCTCACCATCAGAGATTAACCTTATCTTTATAGTCTGGTTAATGGGTAACTCCGATCTCTTAAGGTTTATCACTCTCATACCATCTTTCTCCTTAGCCTGATCTATTATCTCATCCTCCTTAACGTAGATGACCTTTCTATCCATTAGCTCCATGACTAACTTAAATGGTTTCCTGTAGAGCCAAGCATCTCTCACTTCTAAGCCTAGCTTTCTACCCCTACTGCCTCTTTTAACAAGGGGAATCTCCTCTACTGGGACAATAGCTAACCTCCAGTCCAATGTCAACAGGGCTAGCTCATATCCCCCTAATTCCTCAGGTGAGATGACCCATGCCTTCAGTAGCTCTTCCCCTTCTTTTAACTTTATACCTACTACACCTTTAGCGTTCTTGCCATAGACCGGGATATCGTCTAACCTAGCTACGTATGAGGTGTTTGCTAAGAGCAGGGCATTGAACTCTTTAGGGGAAGCTACTACCCTGACCACACCTTCTCCTTGATCTAACTTGATATACCTTGATCTCCTAGGTGATCCTAGGTTGTCCAGGATAGCTGAGGGATCTAAGCCTTTGACCCTACCTAAATTGGTGAAAATTAGAAGTAGCTTATCCTTCAGGTACTTATCCGGGTTCCTCTTAGGAGCTACTATAGCACCTACTAGCTTCTCGCCAGAAGATAGGTTAAGAACCTTACCGAGGAACTCAAGACGTGATGAGGTCTCTGGAAGCTTCTTAAGGGGAACCCAGAAATACTGACCTAAGCTGGTCATCAAACCTAGGTTATCATTGCTCTTTAAAGAGGACTTTACGATCAGTTCTAATGGCTCCTGTGGCATATTCTTAGAATTAGAGCTGAGAGCGTAGTAGCCGTCTGGTGTGATCCATAACTCTAAGCTCTCTACCTTCTCCTTGACCTTAACCTCTTTATACGGATCCTTCTCATAGAAAGTTGTCCTCCTAGGCGATGGGTATCTCCTAACCAGATCATCTAGTTCCTCTTTTATAACCTCATCTATCAGCTGAGGATTGGAGAGGATTCTGCTAAGCGATGTGATCTCTGTTCTTAAAGCTTCCAGCTCTTTTAGGATCTCCTCTCTCTGAGTTCTCGTCAATTGTTGTAGTTGCATTCCCAGTATGTAATTAGCTTGAACTTCTGTGAGGCCTAACTTATCCATAAGCCTCTCCCTAGCCTGTGATGGGGATTCGCTATTCCTTATAAGCTCTATAGCTAGATCTAAAGCATCTAGGAGCTTGACTAGACCTTCAAGCAGGTGAGATCTATGTTTGGCTTTCTGAAGCTTGTGCTCTGTCCTCCTCCTGATAACCTCTCTTCTGTGTGCTAGGTACTCAGTGATGAGCTCCTTTAGTGTGTACAGTTTAGGATTATGACCGTTTACTGCTATCAGCTGTATCAGGAACGAGGTTCGAAAATCCGTGTGCTTTCTGAGCTGGTTCACTACATCATCTGGTTTCACGTTAGGCTTCAGCTCTATGATTATCCTCACGCCTTCCTTATCACTGCTATCCACTATATCGTTTATTCCTATTATCTTCTTATCTCTGACCTTGTTAGCTATGCTCTCCACGAGCTTAGCCTTGTTTACCCCATAGGGTATCTCTGTGATCACGATGAACTGCTTGCCTCTCTCCTCAATTATCTGATACTTGCCCTCTATGGTGATTAATCCTTTACCAGTCCTGTAGGCTTTGATTAACTCCTTTGTACCTACTACAACCCCACCTGTTGGAAAGTCAGGACCTACGATGGTCTTTATGAGCTGTTGATCGCTTACCTTAGGGTTCTCCAGGACTAGTTTAATAGCACTGACCACGTCAGCTAGGTTATGTGGGGGAATACTTGTTGACATACCTACAGCGATTCCTGTAGAGCCGTTGACTAGCAGGTTAGGGAAAGCTGCGGGTAGTACTGTGGGTTCCTTTGCTGTGTTGTCAAAATTTGCCCTGAAGTCCACCGTGTCTAGATCTATATCCCTGAGCATCTCCATTGCTATTTTAGATAACCTAGCCTCTGTGTACCTGTAAGCAGCAGGTGGATCTCCATCCAGGGAACCGAAGTTCCCCTGTCCCTCTATGAGTGGGTATCTCATATTAAAGTCCTGAGCCATTCTAACCAGAGCCTCGTAAACTGCGGTATCGCCATGGGGGTGGTACCTACCTAAGACTTCTCCCACTATCGCAGCACATTTCTTAAAAGGTTTATTTGGGTATAATCCTAGCTCGTACATGGCCCAGAGGATTCTCCTCTGGACAGGTTTCAGGCCATCTCTGACGTCAGGTAGCGCTCTTGAAAGGATGACGCTTAACGAGTACTCTAGATAGCTCCTCTTCAGGACATCGCTGAAATCTACGCTCATAACTAACTCTGCTCTTTGGTCCTTTTTCTCCCTGGTTTTAACCTTAGGAGGCATCTCTCTCATCCTTTCCTGAAGTTCTCTCATCACTTTTTAGATCTTTCACCATTATCTTCCTCTCTTCTAGGTACCCTAAGGAGAGGTAGAGGTTCATAGCTGGAGTGTTCTCGCTGGTTACAGTTAAACCTATGTACCTGTAGCCATGCCTTTTAGCTATGTTCTCGGCTACTCTCATGAGCTCCCTAGCTATCCCCTGGCGTCTGAACTCCTCTCTTACATAGAGGTCAACAATCCAAGCGTGTGGATAGCCACTGGAGGAGTCCTTAACCCCCAACATCATAATCAGGTAGCCTGCTATTTGTCTTCGTTTACCTTCAAGCTCTAGCTCTGCTACTAAAACCTTGATATTGCTCTTAGCGAAGCGATAATGGGTTTTCAGGGTGAGTAGCTCTTCTCTCCTAGCTCTCTTAGCATAGCTTGCTAGCCACATCTTCCTCTTAGGCAAACTGTAAATGATAGCGTCCTTACCCATATCTGCTATTAAATCAATCTCATCTAGGGTGGCATATCTAATATTGAGCTCTCCTTGTCCCAGCTCCCGATCCTCTATCTCCCTCATATCTTCTCCTCCTTGAGGAGCTAAGGTGTGATATTAAGATGTGAGATTTAAACTTTAAAGTGAATCTCTTGAAGTAGGTTCTCTAATATCTCAAGGAGTTCTCTCGGTGCTTCCTTCCCGTGCTCTGATTTATAGTAGAGCTTATACATCTCCAGTGGGGAGTTATACTTGAGAGCTACTTCAGATCTTCCAAAGATTTCCCTCTCCTCGGGCTCCTTCTTGGAAGTTTGAGAGACGCTCTGAACCTCTATCCTGACTATGCTAGGGAATTCCTTAATGATCCTCTCCATTGTTTGGATAGAGATATCACCTTCCCCTAATTTGATCTTAAGCCAAGCCTCTGTAAGAGGATAGCCATCATCTAAGGATATGTTGGGGAGGTCTCTCAGAAAGTCGTCTAGGTCCTTTTTCTTTAAGATCACGTTAATGAACCTCTTAGATGGAACCTCTATGAACTTCAAACTAGGTGTACTTCCCTGAAAGATAGCGACTATGAAGCCTCTTCCTCTCCAGCGAGTTTCATCCTGATCAGTACCTGTTACCTTCAGGGAACCTCCAGAGTACCTGACTGTTATCCCATCTCCAAAATCTAACTGCCAAGGTGCACCGCTGTAAGCCGCTGCTTTAGCCCTAACAGTGTCTATTCTCTGGGGTTTGTGTATATGTCCTAGGGCTACGTAATCAACCCTAGGTAGGTCATCAGGGTACATACCCCAATCTACTATTAACCGCTCGCTCCCACCTAACGAGGCATTGGTTAGGTACACGTGCATCAGCGCTATGGTATGATCGTATCTCTCTAACCTAGAGGTTAACTCCCTTGTCAGGAACTCGGAGAGCCTCCTCATCGCCTCAGCATATTCCTTTAAGGCTCTCTCAGTTGACCAGTTCTCATCTGATAGAACGGTGAGCGATCTGAGCCTGGACGGTGAAGTGAAGGGGATTGCAATCAACCCTACTCTATCTAAGCTGATTATGTAGCTGTCAAGTGAGAAAGTCTCCTCCCAGGTTACCATCACCACGTTAAACCTCTCTAGGAGGGGTTTGAAGAGCTTGAACCTCTTGAAGCTATCATGATTACCAGGTATTAGGACGGTAGTAGCGAGCTCACCTAGAGAGGTGAGGAATTTCATTCCAAGTTCCTCTGCTTCTGTTGAGGGATTAGCTGAGTCCATGAGATCACCTGATATAACTATGATATCAGGTTTCTCCTCTCTAACTCTATCTAGAATAAATTCCCAGGCTCTCTCGTGAGCCTTCATCCTATCTAAGGTTAAGTTCAGTCCAAAGGGACCTTTAAGTGATTTACCTAGATGTAGATCAGCTAGGTGTATCACTTTGAGACTCCTCATCTATCCCCCTCCAAGTTCTTTTCCTCACCTATCCTCGCTTCTAGCTCCTTGAGAAGTGGGGTGATGCTATCGCTTAGCTCCGGGCGTGCTCTCAACGCTTTTAAAGCTTGCATGTAAGCTCTCTCATAATCACCTGTTTTCCTCAAGACTCTAGCTGAGGATATTAACACCTCAGGGTCAAGGGGAGCTAATTTTGAAGCTAGCTCTAGGTCGTTCTTTGCATCTGATAAGAGACCCCATTTCTCAAAGAGCTCTGCCCTTCTCTTGAGGGCCTCAACTTTGAACTCAGTGTTCACTAGAGATGAGGAGATCAGTTCCTCTA
>JALUEN010000279.1 GCA_027052755.1 bacterium
TACCAGGCTCAGCAAAGCATTGAGACCACTGCCAAACCCCACTTCAAAAACCGTTATCTCAGGCCGGGCGAGGAAACGGAGGCCTGCCTCTATATACACATGCATACTCTCGGTATAGCTACCTGAGTTAACATCTATAACCGTCATGGCCTCCGCGTAATCTATTATCAGGAAACCACCTGATGGAAGCCAGACTTTTCTAGTGAAAAGCTCGTTAGGATCATCGTTAACACCATAGAAGTCAAAGAGGAGTTCCTTCTCGCTCTTGAAGTAGGACACTCTACTAGCTAGGTGGGGAGCTATCCTCTTGAGATATGTCCTCAGCTCGTTATAATAGGTCTCGTTATCAACCACAAAAGAGTCAAAGCTCTCGTCAAACACATCTCTAGCAAGCCTTATGTGAAGAGCGAAGTCTCGGTAGAGCAGTACAGGAGCGGATAACCGCTCAGCTTTCTCCTTGAGCTCTAGCCAGAGCTTATAGAGGCTCTCAAAATCCTTCCTTATCTCCTCCTCAGAGCGCCCCTCAGAGGCTGTTCTCATTATTATACCCACTTTATCACCTATGTCATCTACAAGTCGCTTCGCTAACTCCTTCAAACGTCTCTTCTCCTCTGGGTTATCTATCTTTCTTGATACTGCTTGACGTCTGTGGAAAGGAAGGAGTACTGTGTATCTCCCTGATAGGCTTATGTTAGCACTCACCCTACATGCCTTATCAGGTAGCTCGCCCTTGATAACTTGAACCAAGATCTCCTTTCCCGGTTGAAGCTCCCCATAGTGTTCACTGGGTAAGTCCGCGAAGCTAAGGAAAGCGTTCCTAGATCTCCCGATATCAACGAAGTAAGCACTAATTCCTGGCAGGACTCTGACCACCCTAGCTTTATATATGTTTCCAACTATCTCGCTCTCCGTTTGAAAAAAAAACCCATCACCCTTCCATCCTCAGATATAACAGCCTTCTCCGGCTTCACCTTTGTCTGTAGCAAGAGTCTCTTCAAAACAGATCACCTCTCTATCCAATTCTTCCTTCCTCCCCTCAACGAACATAAGAAGCAATTAGAGAGAACCAAATTTAAATTTTATTTTCGCCTTTATCAGTTAAAATCCTTAAAATTTCTTAGTTTTTCTCCAGAATTTTCACTGCGATATAGGGCCTCTCTGATGCAATCACCCAGAAAAAATTGTTACCTCTTAATCTGAGAGTTGATCAATGAGATAGTTTTGTCAACTTCCTCAATAATCTCCTTTAGCTTATTTATTGAGTCATCACCTTCAGAGGTTTCAGAAGCTTTCACCCTACCCCAAGGGGAATACGGTGGGTTAACCTCTGATGTGCATAACTCCTTTATTATAAGAGATACTCCAATTCCAATAAGCCCTATTAAGATAGGCAAGGCCACTTTAGAGATTAACTTGTGAAGATCCCTTTCCTCTAGATCCCTCACCATTTACCACCTCTCAAAAGAGAGCTTCTAAGAGGGGAAATCTATTTCCTCTACTGGGATTTATAAAAAATAAAAAAGGGGGGCTTATGCCCCCCGTGAGCTTCAGACTTATATAAAACCTTACTCCTCAAAGAAAGCTTCAAGATAGATAGGCATCAATCTCTTCCCATTCTTCTCAGTGTAAATAGGCTCCCATAACTTCTTCAGGTTGAGGATGTTGTAAGCGTCTCTATCTGATGCTGAAGGACTGCCTCCTATGAAGTTATCTATCACGCTCTGTGGAAGCGGAATGAAGATCTGACCGTCAAAGCCGAGGATTCTGTTAGCCACCGGATCATAAACTCCCTCCACATCAGCGAAGACTGTGTATACACCTCCATAGACCACGAAGAAGTTCCTAACACTATCAGAGGCAGACTTAGTAACTATCCTATCCAGGAGCCTACCATACCAGTAGTTAGGATCAAGTACTTTATCGCCAGAAGCTAAGAAGTACTTGTAAGCGTCCTTATCTAACAACTGAACGCTGTGGTTAAGGGATACCATAATTCCCTTGAACCAGAAGAACCTATCCTGATCAGAAGCTAGGTCAACGGTTCCTCCTTTATCCATGTCGTAATCGACTGGCATGAGGAAGACGTAGTTAGTGGCAACTAGGTTCACCGGAGCACTCTTGTAAGCTTTGTCTGTACCGTTATCAGTGTAAGTAGTCTCCTTATCCAGTAGTCTCCTGAAGAGATCGTTATTCGCTATGATAGGAGCAGTAACCTCATCTACCTGAAGTTCGTTCTTCATGTTATTTATCTCATCGTATAAACTATCAAGATCAGAGTTAGTGATCGGTACGCCTAGACCTATAACAGCGTCTCTATTTAAGTCCTCTGTTGGTCCATCCTGAAGCATCTTCAAGACTGCTTCATCACTTGAGTTAACTACTATTATATTTCCCTCTAAGCTGAGGATTGCCCTAAACCTCTGGTGAGCAGTATCACTGGTCTCATTGGGATTTGGTAGTACGTATTTGATATCCCTAGAAGATAAGGTACCACCGTTATTGAAAACATCAAGCTTACCTATGCTCCACATACCGGTTTCATCAAAGGAGATATCGGAGTTACCATCCTTATCCAAGTCCAAGTTGCGTATATCCGTGCTCTCTTGAGGGATATAGATATCCTTCACGAAGAACTCGTTGATCTCAGTAACTGGAACATCACCTTGTCCATCATTGTTAGTGTCCAGGTAGAGCTGTCCGTTTTGATAAGTGTAGTTTCTAGCTCTTATCATATCTACAGCATCGCCACCGGGAACATCTCTAGTAGTTAGGTCATCACTAGGCGCTGCGACAATGGTTATTGGTAAATTTGGAGGGGTATCCGTGTTATCGGAAGGAGCTGTGTAGATAACGTTACCGCCTTTAACAGCCACTGCTAACCTCCTAGGCGTCTTATCGGGGGCAACGTTCTGATTTTGCAAAACGGTTACCTCTACAGTTCCCGGCTCCACCTCATGACACTCAACACTTCTGATATTAGAACCGTTATCTGATATATTAGGAAGGTTCACGTTAGAACAGGAGAAGCTAGTTATCTTCTTTCCAGAGTACTTACCTACAGCTGTCATCCTTATAGTGGTTACGTTCTGGTTAGGATCATAAGAGGTAGTAACTATGAAGTTAGCCACACCAGGGATATGAGAGTTCATCCTAAGCCACTCATCATTGAGGGCATCCTCAGGTGAGGGGTTAACCGATTGCCCCATAGTAGCTTGAGTAACCTTAGCTAGATAAGGAGCATCCAGTTTCCCATCACCATCCAAGTCAGGCCAGGGAATCTCTATCCACTGACCTGAATCAGTGATACTAGCAGGCTCTAGGGATAGCTCACTAGAGTTAGCGTTAAATTGAGTAACCACCTGCTTAGATTGAAGGTTCACGACACCTGTATCAGTTCCTGCGTTAACGGTAACAAATATCGTGGTCGGGTCAGTTATCTGAGACTGACTCTTGCTTACTATCGTAGAGGTAAACGAGTATCTGCCATTGTTGTCAACCTTATCAAACACGTTAGCATCATTAGAGAATAGGTCAGGGGTTTTAGGCTTCCACTGTCCCATAGACGAGATGAATAACCTGCTGGAGATAGGTGAACAGCTAGTCTGATCACTACAGCTAAGCTCGTTAACAAAGTTCTGATCCGAGGGGTCCACTGAGTTAAAGCTAGGATCCAATTTCATAGGATCCCCATAGAACTCAGAAGCTATAGGGTTCCTCACAGGATCTGATGTATCCTCTACCCACATAGCTATGTGTCCCTGAGCGAAGTTATTGAGCAAGTTGTTGTTAACTCCACCACTAACCAACCCGTAGTTACCTATACTATCATTAAAGAGAGCTCTTACATTGTTAAGCGAGTTAATTCCCACAGCTCCCTCTATGTAAACGTTACCAGGTGGGAAAGCAGTTGATCTATCCGTAGAGTAGCCCATCTCATATAAAGCGTTTAAGTCCAAACCAAATGGGTCATACAGGTGAGGAGCCAGGGCTAGATATGGGTTTCTAATAAGCAATCCCCTGTTAATTGAGAATACCCAGAAAGTTCTCTTGGATACCAGGCTGGAAGCATTAGTAGTACTAGAGGAATCCTGGTTATTGAGTTTCGCGGTGGCTAGAGCCTGAACTAATATCCTCATAGGTGGGACACTTCCACCCAGGTAATTAAAGACAGGCCTTAGCTCAGGAGGTAAGTATCCAGGACTTGTAATCCAACCGCTAGTATAAGTTATTGACAAGCTAACCTCTACTAAGTAGTTGAAGTTAGCTGTATTATCAGGCGTGAAGGTGAATGTGAACCTACCCACGTTAGATATGGAATCGTAAGCATACAAGCTATTAGAACAACTCCACTTTATCTGGTCAGTATGAGAGCCACCTATTAAGCTAATACTGAAAGCTCTATCACTGAAGAAGTTATTACAGAGGTTATTAGCTAAGTTAGATATGTTCCCAGAGGTATCATCCAGGAGCAAGTAAGGTCTTATAGAGGAAGAGTTCCAGTAAGTACTGTCCCTAAGAGCAGCGATAGTAGTTAAAGTTACCTCTTTCTCAAGTTGTAGAAGCATATCCTTGGAGAAACCATATCTCTCAGCCTCATACTTCCTCACCCCTATGTTGAATATATAGCTGAAGATTAGGACAGCTAAGACCAAGAGCATGAGAGCTATAGCTAATGCCGCTCCCCTCTCCGAGCGCCTCCTAAGTTTACGCTTAATCCACATAACAGCTCACCACCTCGCTAATTTATTATTTTAAAGTTGCTCTCCTAACGTTAAACTGATTGCTCTCCTATAGTGATAGACCATGTACCCACGATCTAAGTGCCCATTAGCTAAATTAGTAATTACCGTATCTATAGGTACGTTAGGATCTCTACCTCGCTTACCTAACAGCATGGTTACGTCAACGATGAGAACGCTAGGGTTACATAAGTAGGTTACTGAAGTTCCACCTCCGCCACCGCTACCACCGCTACCGCCACTACCACTTCCTCCACTTCCACCGCTTCCTCCCGATCCTGGCAAAGCACTACTTTCACAGGAGAAGGTAGGGGCGTTATCAAGAAAGTCCTTAAAGGCCTGAGGGTTGATGGGAACAGGCTCTATAGAACCGCTCAGCAAGTTAAAAGCAGTTATCTTATCATCTACCCTGAACTTATAGAAAGCGGATATAACAGCGCTCCTAACCTCTCGTGGGAATTCAAAGAGCTTCACATCATTAACGTAAATCTTAGCCTCATCGCTAGGAGAGGTAGTAGGAGTGATCTGCTCTATCCCGCTTACAGGCGAGAAGAGGTCATTTAGAAAATACCACCCAGAGTATGAGGCGAAGGCATCCAATAGATCAGGGCTCTTACCTCTCAAGAACACCACGTTAGTTACCAAGTTATTAGTGTAAGGAGCAGTTATGGAGCTATTCTTTATATACCCTATAGGGATTATCAAGATCGTATCCCTTAAGCTTAAGGTATCCTTAGCAGTATCCCTGTGAAGGTATATGAGGTGTACACCCATAGCTGGAACAGTTCCGTTGAAAGTCGCTAAATCCACTAACGCTATCAAGTTCTTATACCCATTCCTACAGTTAACGTTATATCTAGATGATATGAAGTCTATCCATGGTTGCCTCTCATCTGTAGCTATATCGTGGAGATCTAACCGAACAAGGTTATCACCGGCAGTGTAAGGTCTGTTATCATCCTCAACGGGTGTCAGACATACAGAGGTCTCACCCTTTAAGTTACCCGTCCAGGTGTGAAAGCTTGGCACTATAACAGGTGTAACCAACCTCTCCTCTGATAGATCTGAGTTCAAGATAGCAGGGTTCACCGATTTTATAGCGTTATCCAAGCGGTTGATAAGTGATTTAGAAGTAGTATCAGCTAGGGACCACAACTTCTTCTCCTCCGCCTGCCTGGACAGGAGCTTCAAAAAGTCAAAAGCTACTATCATGAATATCACTAGAATAGCTAAAGCTATAATAATCTCTACAAGAGTGAAACCCCTTCTCATAGACCTATCCACAGAGACCACCCCTTATTTTAGAACTCCTTCAGCCTAACAACTCTCCTAGAAAGCCTCACACTTAAGCGCTTAGAGTTAGAGCTGTTATTACGTTTAAAAGCAACGCTGGCAGTTAAAGTAATAGTATAAGCAGTTACATCATCCCTAGTATCATCAGAGAATGATATATCACATTGGACGCTATCAGGATCAAGCAACCTGCTCAACGAGGCATCATAGCGTATCCTATCTGATATGTAAGTTTCACATTGTCCCTCTAAAGCAGCCTGATTATTGTACAAACTCGCTATAGTGTTCAGGGAACTAGGGTTCCAAGAACGAACCCCATTATCCATGAAGCTAGTATCAAAGCTCCTGTTAACAACTCCCATGAAGAACTCCTTGACCACGTTCCTGAACTCAGAGGCCACCTTAACATCATATCTTAACCTAGTGTCAGCTATCATGAGAAGCCCTATAGACGAGAAGATCAACCCCAAAAGCCATATCGCTAGCACAGTCTCAAGCAAAGTTAAACCTTTTCTAGCCTTTTTAAAACTGTTCCTCACAAGCCTCCCTCCCAGACAAATTTTATCCTAAAAACCAAAATCAAGTTTTACTTACTCCACATAAAATAATACGTTAAAAAGGGGAGAAGTTCAAGTTTTTAACATATTTTTTACTTTCTTGAAAAAAATAATAAACAAGTTTTTCATAACTTTTTCACAAACTTTTCCAGCTCGCTTAAGATCGTGAAAGCTCTCTCCCCTCTATCCCCTCTCCTATAA
>JALUEN010000280.1 GCA_027052755.1 bacterium
TTTAGTGAAGCCTATAATCCCCGCTTTAGATGCAGCGTAGTTAGCCTGTCCCGCTGAGCCTATAAGTCCAACTATAGAGCTCACGTTGATTATCCTTCCCCACCTAGAGAGTATCATATCGGGGAGGAAAGCCTTGGTTACCAGGAAGACGCTCCTCAGGTTAGTGTTCAGAACTATATCCCAATCCTCTAAGGTCATACTCTTTAACAGCTTATCCCTAGTTATTCCCGCGTTATTGACTACTATCGTAACCTTTCCCAAGCCAGATCTTGATATCTCCTCTCTCAGGCTATTCACCTCATCAGGGTTAGATACATCACACTTAAAGATCAATGCTTTTCCTCCAAATGATTCTATCTCAGATTTAAGCTCCTCAGCTTTCTCCTTAGAGCTCCTGTAGTTGATGATAACAGTAGCACCTGCCATAGCTAAGTACTTAGCTATCGCTCTACCTATGCCCCTGGAAGCTCCGGTAACGAGAGCTACCTTACCGTCCAATGATAGGAGCTCTTTTAGAGAGGCGTTCTCTGACATGATGCTTCCCTCCCTTGGTAGTTAGTTCAGTAAGTCTCCCAGTTCATCTAAGTTATTCAACTGAAGGTTAAGCTCATCAGGTTGGGAGACCCTCTCCCATGGACGCATCTCTACTAGATCAGGTAAGTTATCATAAATAAGGGAGAAGAGTTCCCTCTCCTGGTAATAGCTCAGGTCATCGTACTTGAAGATAGCTACTAGCTTCCACTCCATGGGTCTATAGGATATAAACTTCTGCTCAAAGAGGAGGATACCATCCTCTGTAAGAGCCAGGAGGTAGGTCCTGAAGAAATCCCTACCAAAGGGGATACTAGGCTGGAATGTCTCAGCCCTTATTATCCTCAGAGGTCCCATTCTAGGTATCCGAACCACATAGTTAGGACCGCTTACTGAGAAGCTAGCGCTCTCAGATGTATAAGTTACCAAAATTCTGTAACCCTCAATAGATATCTCCTTTGATCCCTTAGGGAATCCCTGCATGGCTACTGCTTACCTCCCAGTTCTACTCATAGTTTCTACCTCCAATAGGTATAACCTCTTAGGAGTATAATTCCCAATCGGTATCACAGCTGTTATGTTCTCACCTCTGAAAGCGCACGAACTAGTTATCATAGCCTTCCAGGGAAGGGAGATCGGATAAACGGAGGGAGTATTCCACCCCTTATCCCCTGGGAACAGGGCTATCAACTTATCACCATCAGGCGCTATAAAACTCATCAGTAATCCCATTGGAGTCCAAGGGAAACCCTCCGGAACGAGAAGTCCTAAGGGTTTTACCTTTCTCAGATCAAGTTTCACTTTCAGTTTAGTCTCCAAAGCCTTCAAATTAACCTGAGCCAGTGGATACACCTTCAAGTTCTCCCAGGAGTTGGCGTTTAGCGGATAACTGATAGTGGAGAGTAGCAATTTATCAGGAAAGCGAAGGGCAATGAAACTGTAATTAAAGGTTTCAGAGCTGGGAGATCTGACCCCAAGGGTTCCTAACCACCTTATATCCGGGATCGTAACCTCTTTAGTTTTCCCAGAAGAAGGCCTAAGTCCAAAGGGTTGAGAGAACTTACAGCCTCTGATTGAACAGAAACCTATCCTACTCTTTAGGATGTCGTAGAAGCTGACTATAGGATAGCCGTCAATTGTAACATCAGATAGGGCTAGGTTAAATGATCTCCATGGCAGGTTCGTTGAGATCTTAAAACCCGGTCTCTCGTTTAAGCTTTCATCAAATAGTCTCACGGTTATCTCCGAGCCTCTATAGTATGCTAC
>JALUEN010000281.1 GCA_027052755.1 bacterium
GAGAAGGGGAATGGGGTAGTTAATTTAGAGCTAAGTGATAACCTCTTAAGCTTCCATATTCACGACCACAGAAGTTCTCTGCTTTCTCTCCCTCATCAACTCTATTCCCTTAAATACCTCGTCTAGGGATATCACCTGGTACTCAGTTCTAACAGGGATCTGGTGAGCCAGTTTGAGGAACTCCCTAGCATCATCCCTAGTGTAGTTAGATACAATTAATATCTGTTTCTCACCGTAGATATCATTAAAAGGCACCTGCAGTCCTTTATCAAGGTATATAGCGTTTACAGCGATTTTCCCTCCCCTTCTAGTTAGCTGAATACTTCTAGCAACAATTTCTGTGCTAGGGGCAAATGTCAATGAGGAGTCAAGTTTCTCAGGAGGGATATCATAGTAATTCCCTATCCAATCTGCTCCTAACTCCTCAGCTAACTTGAGATGCTCAGGGCTTCTGGAGAAAACGAAGACCTTTTTCCCAAAGTACTTTAGGAGCTGTATAACTATGTGAGCGCTAGCGCCAAAGCCCCATAGCCCAACTCGTTTATGCCCATCCTCAACGCCTAGCTTCATCGTCCTGTAGCCGATAATTCCTGCGCACATTAGGGGAGCCAGGGATAAGGGATCGGCATCACTTGGGAGCTCAAAGATAAAATCCCTAGGTACCACCATGTACTAAGCTAAACAGCCGTCAACGCTAAACCCTGTGAATTTTGCGTTCTCGCAGAGGTTTTCCTTACCCGTTTTACAGTAAAAACACTCTCCACATGTCTCATACAGCCATGAGATTCCGAAAAGTCCTCTTGATTCCTCGCCCACTAAATAGCCAACTACCTGATGACCAGGTATAAGCGGAAGCTTAGGAGGCTTTATCTCCTTATTTAATATATGTATATCAGTTCTACATATCCCACAAGCTATTACTTTCATAAGAGCGTACTTGTCTGATGGAGGCTCTGGGACAGGGACTAGTTTAAGCTCTGCCTTCTCCCCATCAAATACGAGGGCCTTCATCTCCCTCATCCTTATCTCCCTCCTTCAGATACCAAAGGTCTCCTCAATCCACTTCTTTATCTCATCCCTTACTCGTCTGAAGACCTCTAACTTCAGCTCATGAGGTCCCTCGTAGGAAGCAGGATCTTCAAAACCTTTATGTAGGTATTTAACTCCCCCAGGGAAAAATGGGCACTGCTCCTTAGCCTTATCGCATACTGTTACCACGTAATCAAATCTCTGTCCTAGGAACTCCCTCACGCTCTTAGCTCTGTGAGAAGATATATCAATGCCTATCTCTTTCATCACCGCTACCGCGTAAGAGTTAAGTTTTCCAGGTTGAATACCAGCGCTATAAACCTCATATCTATCACCATAGAGGTGTCTGAGAAGTCCTTCAGCCATCTGCGATCTAGCGGAGTTATGAGTGCACACAAAAAGAACCCTCTTTTTAGAATTCATCTTCACTACTCCCCTCCCCTGAGATACTTATTTAGGTCCTCCTTTGGTGGCAATATCCCAGTTATACTTCCAGTTGAGAGAGGGGCAACCTTCTCCTGAATGATATCGGACATGCTAAGCCCACCTAAACCAACGATGATAATCGGCATCATAGGGAGCGTACACGGAGAGAGGAAGGTGATTATACCGGCTAGGAAAGCAACCCCGAGCCCAAGTTTATAACCTAGAATTCCTTCTAGGTTAGCTCCGAGGCTTGGAAGTTTTATACTGCTAAGTAACCAAAGTCCTATTACTAATAAGAGAACACCCGATATCCTGTTAATGATAGCCAGTTTAGCTCCAGAGGCCTTCATCCAGTTCCAGACAGGAGCTATGAATAGAGCTAATAGGATAAAACAGAGGTTCATCCCTAAGAGGAAACTGAAGAGGAAAGCGAATGCTATTGCAGAAGGCTGAGTAGTTATCATTGAGATTATGCCAGCTAGAATTGGGCCAGCACAAGGACTCCAGGAAGCTGACAACCCTAAACCTAGGATAATACCTCCAAGAAACCCTTTGTACTTTCCTTTCTTTAAACCTAAGTTCAACCCCGGTATATTGATCTCTCCACCGAGAACCATCCATATACCGAAGAGTATTAAGAGGATACCGGCTCCTATCCTGAGGTAATCAGGATTTAAGAAGCCTAAGAAATAGCGAAGAGAGAGAATAACTATCGTGAAACCGATATCAAAGCCTATTGATAAGCCGATCGCTGAGCTTAGGAGAGATCCTAAGTTCCTCAGTTTCAAAATCATCTCCTCCCTTCAGTTTTTCTATATACTTTTTCCACAAAATATCGCTATTTGCTCTCTAGGGAAAAACAATGAACAGCTTGAAAGTATATTATAGAAGACAAACGATAAGATAAAAGTGAAGGGGTGATAATTATGGGAAATCTAGCAGAGCTTATTGAGAAACCTCACGTTATAGTAACCTTGGAAGAAGGCGTTGACGATAGAGAGTTCCTATATCCCTATTACAGGGTTCAGGAAGCAGGTTTGAATGTGGTAGTAATTGGTACAGGAAAAGGTAAGTACAAGTCCAAGTTAGGTCTAGAGCTGAAAGAAGATGCCTCTGCTGAGGAGTACCTTAAACAGAACCCTGATCTCAAGAATTTAAAGGGGTTAGTTATACCTGGTGGTAAAGCTCCAGAGAGATTGAGGATAAACCAGTGGGCAAGGGAACTAGTAAGAAAGGTAAATGAGAAAGGCATAATCATTGCTTCCATATGCCATGGGCCTCAGCTACTCATATCCGCAGGTGTGATCTCTGGTAGGCGTGCCACCTCTTATATCACAGTAGCTGATGATGTCAAGAACGCAGGCGCTCAGTACCTAGACGAGAGCGTTGTAGTAGATGGTAACCTAATCACATCTAGACACCCAGGTGATATCCCCAATTGGATGAGAGAGTTTATAAAGGCTATTTCTTAATAGGAGTTGATATAGGAGCTGATATAATGCCAGTGAGGTCCGTCTTAGAGTGGTTAGACACCTTCACTAAAGAGGGATGGTTATACGAAAAAGTAGATGATAAAACCCTCAGATGTATAGCTTGTGCTCACAGGTGCTTACTTAAGCCTGGGACAAGGGGAGTATGTCTAGTCAGGAGGAACCAAGATGGTAAGCTAATGGTTCCTTGGGGCTATGTGAGTTCCCTTCACAATGATCCTATAGAGAAGAAACCCCTGTTCCATGTGCTTCCCACGGAAGGCGTATTAAGTTTCGGGATGCTCGGCTGCAACTTTAGGTGTCCCTTCTGTCAAAACTGGGAGATATCTCAGACAGGTAGGGACGAGGTAGCTTCCCAATATGCCTCCTACATTAAGAGGGTAACACCAGAGGAGATGGTGAAACTAGCAGAGAGATTAGGTAGCCAGATGATCGCCAGCACCTATAACGAACCTCTGATAACAACTGAGTGGGCTATAGATATATTCAGGCTCGCTAAGGAGAGAGGTATGCTAACCGTTTACGTAACTAATGGACACGCTACCCCAGAAGTCTTAGATCACCTTAAGGAAGTCTTAGATGCGGCAAACGTTGATCTGAAGGCCTTTAAGGAGGAGAGCTATAGGTGGTTAGGGGGGAAACTGAAACCAGTTCTTCAGACAATAGAAGGGATGCTGGAGAGAGGCATATGGGTTGAGGTTACCACCTTAGTTGTTCCCGAATTTAACGATTCGGATGAGGAATTAAGAGGTATCGCTAATTTCCTAGCCAAGCTGTCAAGGGATATTCCCTGGCACGTTACAGCTTTCCACCCAGATTACAAGGTAACTGATAAACCCAGAACCCCCTCCTCCTTGCTCTTGAAAGCCTACGAGATAGGTAAAGAGGTAGGCTTAAGGTACGTTTACATGGGGAATGTCCTAGCCCCTGAGTATGAGACCACCTATTGTCCCTCCTGTGGAACTCCACTGATAGTTAGGAGCTGGTATGATACCCAGGTTCACATAAGAGAGGGAGGGAAATGTCCTAAGTGTGGGGAGAAGATACCAGGAATATGGAGGAGAAGATATCCTCCTAGAACTGAAGATGACCTAGCAGTACTAAAGGTACCTCCCTCAAGCGGAGTTTAGTTTTCTCAGGAGGTGAATGGATATGGCAGGGCACTCAAAGTGGCATAACATAAGGGCTAAGAAGGAAAAGATGGATAAGAGAAAGGGCAAGTTATTTTCAAAGCTATCTAGGGAGATAATGGTAGCTATACGAGAAGGTGGGCCAGATCCTGAGTTTAACCCGAGGCTCAGGAACGCTATTAAGCGAGCTAAGAGCGCTGGTATGTCAATGGATACTATAGAGAAACTAATAAAGAAGGCCAAGGGAGAGCTAGATGCAGGTAACCTACACGAGATAGTTTACGAGGGTTACGGCCCAGGAGGAGTAGCTATATTAGTTGAAGCGGTAACGGATAACAGGAACAGAACGGTGGCTGAGATTAGGAGAATATTTCAGAAACACGGTGGCAGTTTAGGGGAATCAGGAAGCGTTATGTGGCAGTTCAAGAAGAGAGGTCTAATAACGTTTGATAAGGACGTAGACGAGGATGCGATAACTGAGATAGCTCTTAACTACGACGTAGAGGATATAAGGAGAGATCCAGAGGACGGGACCCTAGAGGTTATATGTGAGGTAAAGGACTTCGCACACATATTAGAGGCTTTTGAACAAGCTGGATATAAACCTACTCACGCTGATATAACTTATATTCCCACGATGACAGTTGAAGTTAAAGGGGAAACAGCAGAGAAGCTGATAAAGCTTCTGGAGGCCCTAGAGGATCACGATGATGTTCAGAAAGTACACAGTAACTTCCAGATGTCTAAGGAGCTCCTTGAGAAGCTAGCTGAGGTAGCTTAAACTAAAACGTGGAGGTGAGAAAAGTGGAGAGAACAGTAAGCGCTAAGGTAATGAGATATACTCAGATAGCTCCACAGGATATTCCCAGTGAGTCAGCTAAGGGGACGAAGATAAGGTGGTTAATCACCAAGGAAGATGGCGCTCCTAACTTCGCCATGAGGTACTTTACCGTAGAGCCTGGCGGTGAGATATACGATCACTCCCACCCATGGGAGCACGAGATATTTATCACGAGAGGTAAAGGTAAGGTGAAGATTGGGGATACCTGGTACGATGTAGAGAGTGGCTACTTCCTATTCGTTCCACCCAATGCTCCTCACGAGTACAAGAACACAGGAGATGAGCCTTTAGAGTTCATCTGTATTATACCTCACACAAAGTAAAGGTATAAAAAAGGGGGCGATAAACTTGGAAGAGCTGAGAGGTACATGGAGGGTGAAGACAGGCTTAGCTGAGATGCTAAAAGGTGGCGTGATCATGGATGTAACCACACCCGAGCAGGCGAAAATAGCTGAAGATGCAGGAGCTGTAGCTGTAATGGCTCTTGAGAAAGTCCCCGCTGATATAAGGAAAGCTGGTGGAGTAGCGAGGATGGCTGACCCAGAGATAATCCTGAAGATAATGGATGCGGTGACTATACCTGTGATGGCTAAGGTCAGGATTGGACACTTCGTGGAGGCTCAGATCCTTGAAGCTCTAGGAGTTGACTTCATTGATGAGAGCGAGGTATTAACTCCAGCAGATGAGGAGCATCACATAAACAAACACCTCTTCAGGGTTCCCTTCGTATGTGGTGCTAGAAACTTAGGAGAAGCCCTGAGGAGGATAGCTGAGGGAGCAGCAATGATAAGGACTAAAGGAGAGGCTGGTACTGGCAACGTAGTGGAAGCGGTTAGACACATGAGGAGAATAAACAAGGAGATAGAGATGTTGAAGAGGTTACCAGTTGAGGAGCTTTACGCTAAGGCAAAGGAGTACAGGGTACCGTTTAAACTAGTACAGCTAACTGCTCAGCTAGGTAGGTTACCTGTCGTGAACTTCGCTGCAGGTGGGATAGCTACTCCAGCAGATGCTGCCCTGATGATGCAGTTAGGTGCAGATGGTGTCTTCGTTGGGTCAGGTATATTCAAATCAGAGAACCCCTACAAGAGAGCTAGAGCGATAGTCCTAGCCACAACTTACTACAACGATCCTAAGATGTTAGCCGAGATATCTAGGAACCTAGGTGAACCCATGCCTGGAATTGATATAAGGACTCTCTCAGAGGGAGAGCTCCTTCAGGTAAGAGGTAACTAAACTATAGGGAGGAGAGGTAAATGAGTCGTCTATCCCTCGCTTTCCTCTGGGTATTGATATTCTTCCTCTCGTTTCAGTTAAAAGCTCTAGCAAAGCCCCCAGAGATGATTGTTATGCTTGCAAAAATAAGGGTAAAAATGGTAGAAGCGCCCAATGGTCAGAGGTTAGAAACTCCTATAAACCAAACCGTAAACATGAAGGTGTACTTTACAGATGATGCGATAGCTATTTACACTGACCCATCAATTATCATTTACAAGTTAAGCCCCAAATATGAGCTGTGGATGTGTTATAACCTCTATAAGAGCTGTTTATACGCTAATGAAAGCAACTTAAAAAGCTCTCAAGCAAAATCATCCTTTAAACTTAATAACAAGATAACTAAGATAATGGCCACTTACAGAGATGCGACAAACTATATAAAGCCTACAGGTATGAGGAAGAAAATCGGTAAGTATATTACTTACGGATATGAGTTTCGTGTAGAGGATTTTCTTAAAGCTCATCCTCAAGTAGCTAAAGAAAACCCTTTCCTAGCAAAAGTTAAGAGCACTATTTTCTGGGCAACTAAGAACCCTGAGGTCCTCAAATTAAATAATAAGCTAATAAAGGTATCTACATC